>JAFAOU010000143.1 GCA_019247495.1 Acidobacteriota bacterium | reverse complement strand
CTGCCCGGCCGTGTCTTTGATGAACAGCTCGACCTCGCCGCTGCTGACGACGAACAGCGATTCGCCGGGCTCGCCGGCCTGGAAGAGGGTCGTTCCCGCCGGCAGCTCGCGCCGGTCCACGACAAGCGCCAGTTGTGCGCGATCTTCCTCGGTGAGTTGCTCAAAAAGCTCGTTCTTCGCGAGCATCTTCGCATCACACGGCATACGTTCCTCCGCTTGATCCACAAATGGTATGAGCTATTATCATACGCATGAGCCGCGCGAAGATCGCAGTGACTGTTGACGAACATGCCCTCGCAGAGATCGATCGCTTGGTGACCCGTGGTGTGTTTCCGAATCGCAGTCAGGCGTTCGAGATCGCGGTGAAGGAGCGGCTGGAACGCATGCGACGATCGAGGCTTGCGGTTGAATCTGCAAAGCTTGACCGCGCGGAGGAGCAGGGACTTGCGAACGAGGGCTACGCGGGAGAAGGCGAGTGGCCCGACTACTGAGAGGCGACATCGTCTGGGCTGAGCTGAATCCCGTCGTCGGGAGCGAGCAAGCAGGCGTTAGGCCGGTCGTCGTAATCAGTCAGGATGTATTCAATGAGCGATCCGGTACGGTGATCGCGCTCATTCTCACAAGTCAGGAGCCTCGCGCTGGTTTCCCATTGACGCTCGAAGTGACCAGTGTGAAGTTGCCGAAGCGTTCGTGGATAAAGATCGGTCAGATTCGGACGCTATCCGTTGAAAGGCTTGGCAGGAAGCTCGGCCGCCTTTCTAACGAAGAGTTGCAGCGGCTGGTCGAAGGCTTGAACGAGATCGTCAGCGACTGAAAATGCTGCACCCAGCGACTACTTCGGCAAGATGTGACCAATCGCCGGTGTCTCTTCTGCCGGCGATTGGTCTTGTAGACGCAACCTACTGCGACGGCACGTACGTCGGATCCGTCGTCCTGTTGTCGATGACCGAGCCGTAGGCGGCGACGCGGCCGGTGCCGCTGATGACGCGGGCGGTGATGCGGCCGTTGTAGACGTTGTTGAATCCGAGCGATTTGAAGATGCCGCCTTTCTGTACGTATTCGCCGGCGCCGAGGGGGACTACGGTGCGCGCGGCCACTTTCGAGTCGGGCGTGTAGGCGAGCAGTTCCACGCTGATGGGGTTGCCGGTCACTTCGACCAAGCCGAGGTTCGTGCGGAAGGCGGGGGATTCTTCGAGCTGAACGATCTGCAGTGCGCGTTCACCGTTGCCGACCGCGTCGGCGGCGGTGACGCCGGGGATGAACTGGCCGAAGGTTCCGCCGTTCGATTTGTCGCGGCTGAACGTCCGCGCGGTGAGCACGAGTTGCGAGTCGTTCGCAGTCGTCGCCACGACCGAGCCGCCGCCCGTGATGTTCCAGAGGCTCGGCAGGACGTTGTCGACGGCGAGCGTTTCGCCGGCTCCGATCGTCTTCACCTTGTTCGGCACGCTGGCGCCGGTGAAGGTCAGCGTCACATCGACGGGCGATGTGCCGCCGTTGTAGATGCGCATGTCGGTGTGGAAATTCGAGAACGAATTGTCGAACTCCGCCACGCCCGGCACGACGAAGCGCTTCGCCGAAATCTTGGCCGGATCGGCGGGGAAAACAAGCAGAGGATCAGTGGTCGTGTTGTCGAGGACGGACGCGTACGCGCTGACGTGGCCGCTGTCGCTGGGCACGCGCACTTCCACGCGGCCGTCGGTGATCGACGAGATGTTGAAGAACTGATCGAGGCGCTGCTGCTGCGATTCGTAGGGCTTCAACGAATACGCACGCTCCGCGACCGTGTGGCCGGCGTCATCGAGCAGTGTGGCCACGAAATCGACAGCCTGGCCGGAGCCTTCGATGAAGCCGAGGTTCGTACGGAAACCGCCCGTGGCGCTGCTCTGCGAAACCTGCTGCAGCGAAATCTTCGACAGGCTCGCTTTCGAGAGGAAGTTCACCAGCGCCAGCGCCGGGATGTACTGACCGAAGGTACCGGTAGCGGCAACGCTGTACGTCCGGCTCGCCGCGACGGTAGCCAGGCTGATGCTGGGCGTGTCCTTGCCCGCGAAGTTGAGCGGCCGAATCTCCAGTGACCCCTGCGGCGCTTCGCCGAGGACGCCCGAGCCGTACCAGTCTTTGACGATGTCGTTGAGCGCCTTCGTCTCGCCGGCGTTGACGGTGAGCGTGGTCTGCTTTCCGGTGACGGTGCCGTCGGCGCCGTTGGGCGTGTAGGTGAGCTGGTAGCTGATCGACTGCGAGGCAGTATTAGTCAGGCGCACGTCGCTGACGAAGCGTGAGCCGATGCCGTCCGCGTGCGCGACCGCCGGGATGAGCAGCGCATTGAATCCGGAGTTCGGGTCCTTCGGAGCCGGCGTGACCGGCGCGACGACGCTGACCGATATCGGCACGTTGGTGGGCGGCGGCGGAGGATCACCGAGCGCGCCGACTTTGCCAGCCGCAGGTGCGCGGTTGATCGTGACGCTGGCCTGCGTCGAGCCGACGTCGAGCTGCGAGAGATCGATGGTCGCGGTGACCGTGGCGCCTTCCGGCGGCAGGACTCCGCTCGATGGCGAGATGGTGATGAATGGTTCGTCCGAGGAGACGCTGAACGTGTCGCCGGTGGCGAGCGCTGTCTTGCCGTTCGTGGTGATGCCGGGGATGAAGATCTGCTGCGTGATGGTGCAGGGCGATTGCGGGCAGGGGAGCTGCGCGAAGTTGAAATTCGGCTGCCGCGGCGATTGGGGCGCAGTCACAAGGACACTGGCGACCGGTGAGAATCCTCCGAAGTTGCCGCCACAGGCCGGCGCGGCGTGGACGCGGTAGTAGTAGCGCGTATCGGCGGTCACCGTGTGCGAGAAGGTGCGCGTCGTGGCGCCGGCGACCTGGCTGGTGATCTGAATCGTCTGCGCGTCGCTGAAATCGGACTTCGTCGCTTCCTGCAATTCGTACGACGCATCGCGTTGGGCGCTGCCGTTCCACGTGATCGGATAACTGGTGGCCGAGGGAGCGGTGGGCGGCGCGGAGAGCACCGGCACGCGCGGTCCGCATGCCGTGGTCACGGTCACGGTGTTGCTGTTGGTGTTGCCGCATTCGTTCGTGACGCGGACCCAGAAGTTCGTCGGGCCGACGTTGTTAATGCTGCTCGTGAGAACTGGACCGGTGGCGCCGCTGATCGGATTGGACGGATCGCCCGAGGATGCGCGGAACCATTGATACGACGTTGCGCCGGTCGCCACGACGCCGACCGAGAAGGTGTCGCCGGCCGTCAGTGTCACGCTCGACGGCTGCGTGACGATGACCGGAGTCGTGCACTGCGGCACGGTGAGCGTGGCCACGGTGCTGTCGCTGCTGCAATTGCCGTTGGTAGCGCGAACCCAGAAACGCGTCGTTGCGGAGATCGGACCGGTGAAGAGCATCGTGCCGAAGTTGAAGTACTCGTCCGAGGCGAGAAGTTGTGCGAGGAACTGCTCGTCGGTCGTGCCGCCGAGGAGCGCGGCGATGAACGTTGTCTGTTCGACAGGTGTCCCAGTTCGATGCAGGAGGCGCGGGAAGGCCTGCTGGACGCGGCGTGTGATCGCCTCGCCGGAGTTGAGGATGGAGAGCGCTACGCTGAGCCGCGAGTTGCTGCCGAGGAGCGTCAGATATGCGGAGGTTTCCGTCCCGCTGGGCGAGCGCCCAAGGACTTCGTTGAACACGCGGTTGATCCAGCTCGAGTTCGTCGATCCGCCGAGCGCGAAGTATTCAGGCGATGCGACGATCTGCGCCTCGATCTGCTCGTCGGTCATCCCCGACGCGAATGCTGGTCCCCAGAAACTCACCTCGGCCGCCGAAATCGGACGGTGCAGGAACGTGGAGTAAAAGTCCGTGAGCAGCCGCTGGCGATATTCGGCCGAGGCCAGGACAACCGACGCGACGCTGGCGCGCGTTGCGCCACCGGTCAGCAGTCCATTCAACGTTGCCAGCGCCGCGGCGTCAGCAGGACGTCCGAGAAGATCGATGTAAAGCTGATTGATCCAGCGATCGTTCGACGGCCCGGCGCCCGCGACCGGCGTGGAGGTGTCGCCCGCGCTTCCCTTGTACCACTGGTAGGAACTGGCACCCGTCGCGAATGCGATCAAGTACGTCTGCGATCCCGCCACGATGGTGGCGCTGGCCGGGCTAATCGCGAACGACGGCGGCGTGCACTGACCGATGATGTTGACCGAGGCGATGTTGCTGTTCACGACGCCGCAGTCGTTCGTTACGCGCACCCAGTACGACGTCGCCTGCGTGAGCGCGGGCGTCGTGAAACTCGGGCTGTTCGAACCGACCGGATGGCTGGTGTCGAGGTTGCTTGTGGCCTGGTACCACTGGTAGTTGAACGGCGACGAGCCGCCCGCGGTGACGGTGAGCGTGACCGACCCGCCCGAGTTGACCGACTGCGCGGCGTTGGGCTGAATCGCGATGCTGACCGGAGTGCAACCCGGCCCTTGCTGCACGGTGATCGACGTTGAGGCGGTCACCGTGCTGCAGGAGTTCGAGACGCGCACCCAGTAGCTCTTCTGGGTGGTGATCGGCGGCGTGGTGAAGGTGGCGCTGTTTGTGCCGACCGGTTGGGAGGTGTCGTTCAGAGCGCCGTCGAACCAGGCAAAGGTGAATGTGCCATTGCCGCCGGTGACGTTGGCGGAGAGCGTAACGGCGGAGCCCGAAGGAACACTGCCGCCGCCGGAAATGGAGACGGAACTGAGGGGCTGACATGCGGGGCCGTTGCCGTAGACGGTGTCGACGGCATCACGGTCCCACTGCCCCAGGTTCGCCCCGAACGTCGAGCTGACGGGAAACGCCATGACGGCGTTGTTGTCCGAAGGTGTGCCCTGGTTAGAGTGGCGCAAGCCGATGGCGTGACCGAATTCGTGAGTGATGAGCGTTGCGAATTCCGAGGCAGCCGCAGAGCCGACCACGATGTCAGCGTCTTCGATCGAAATGAACGTCTCTCCATGGAAGGGGTGCGTGTCTTCCGTGTGGCCGCTGATGATCGTGCAGATGTCGGTACGATCGCAGAGCCCGGTGTTGGCGGGTGGCGGCTGGTTGAGGTAGATGACATTGAAACTTTGCGGGGTTTCGAAAGCCGGAGTGGGACTTGCCCCTGCCGGTGGCGCGTCTCCGCCTTCGACGACGATGCCCGCGGATGGATCATTGGTCCACGCTGCCATTCCGGCGGCGATGTTGCTCGCCGCATTGGGCACGCCTGGC
Source organism: Acidobacteriota bacterium (assembly GCA_019247495.1). Lineage (GTDB taxonomy): Bacteria > Acidobacteriota > Thermoanaerobaculia > Gp7-AA8 > Gp7-AA8 > JADGNZ01. The sequence goes on along the minus strand of JAFAOU010000143.1, from coordinate 45,199 downwards.
AGCGTGCCCGTCAGATAGAAATGCACCGTACCTGCTTCGCCGCCGTTCCAACGGACGGGGGCGCCGAAGGTGAGGCAATAAGCGGACGCTGGAAATGCCAGAGGGACTGGGCGCAACGCCGCAATGATGGGTGTGAAGGTCGTCGTATATGCCGTGCTCTCCCCGCTTTTTACAAACTCCGCGAAACCGTCAACCAATCTGGCCGGATCGTCGCGCAGCTCCGACACATCGCGCGTCACGACCGACTCGCCGCGTGCGGTGCGCGTGAAGGAGAACTTGCCCATGGCCATCGAGGTCGTGAAGTACGTTCCGTCGCCGCGTTTCTTGAGGAACACCATCGCCCGTTCGCCGGGGGTGTACGACGCCGAATCAGAGATGAACGTGAAGCGCGATCCCGCCACGCCGCCGATCTCGCTGACGGTGATCGTTCCCGCCGCCGCTCCTTTCAGCGTCTGTTCGACGTCGAAGCGGTAGTCGGTGACGACATAGCCGTCCGTCCGAAGGCGCGAGGCGGCTTCGCGAACCGTCGCGATGACGACGGCGTCGGATCGATCGACGAGTTGGCGGTCGCTGACCGGCTGGAAGACGGTGGCCGAGGCGGCCGAGGCGAGAAGACAAAGGATGGCAATGAGGCGAATCTGCTTCACAGGAGACCTCTCTTCGGATGGGTTGCGGGAGCGGTGACCGGCGCTCCTGCCGGTTTTACTTCCGTTACTTATTTGAAGCTGCGTATTGTAGCGGAGAGCAATCTCATTCGGAAACTGCGGCCTGGCTGTGACTGGCGGCACAAAGGTTTAGTGGCATGTGAGGAGAATCCGTTTCATGTCCCGTCTTGCCGTCCTCTTCCTCGCGCTCTCCTCGGCAGCGTTCGCACAGTCACCCCAGCGAGGCGGCGCGCTTCCCCAGCCGCTCCCGCTCTTTCCCCCCGGCAACTGGTGGAACGCGGACATCAGCGCGGCGCCCGTCGATCCGAACAGCAGCGCGTTCATCGCCGACGTCGGCGCCACCCGCGGCATGCATCCCGATTTCGGCGGCGACAGCGGCGATTCCTCGGCGCCGATCTACGGGATGCCGTTCGTCGTCGTCGCCGGCTCGCAGCCGCTCCTGCCGGTCACCTTCGACTACGACGACGAAAGCGATGTCGCTGCGCCCGGACGTCCGCCCGGCTATCCAATCCCCGAGGAGGCCAAGACGCAGCAGAAGTGGATCGAAGGCGGACTGGCCGGGAACGATCCGAACGCCGACGGCGACCGGCACATGCTGCTCGTCGATCGCGACAACCGAATCCTCTACGAGCTTTACGCGCTGCACTGGACCGGATCGCAGTGGACGGCAGGCTCCGGCGCAACGTTCGCGCTCGATTCGAACGCGCGCCGTCCCGAGGGGTGGACGAGCGCGGACGCGGCAGGGCTGGCAATCCTGCCGGGACTGATCCGCTACGACGAGGTGTACGGCAGCGTTCCGATTCATCACGCCTTTCGCGTCACCGTCCGGCACTCGAATGGCTACGTTTTCCCGGCCTCGCACCGCGCCGGATCGACGCGAGGCGCTCTGCCGATGGGCGCGCGCCTGCGCCTGAAAGCGTCGAAGGACATCTCCGGCTACTCCGAGCCGCTACGACGTATTTTCCAGGCGATGAAGACCTACGGACTGATCGTCGCGGATAACGGCAGCGACTTGTACGTGAGCGGCACCTACGACACGCGCTGGGACAACGACATCCTCAACCCCGCCTTCGCCTCCATCAAAGGCAGCGACTTCGAAGTGATCCAACTCGGCTGGCAGGAGTCCGCGCGGACGGTTGGGCGGGGGCGGGCGGTCCGGCACTAGGGGAACCCGTTCACGCGGAGCCGCGGAGCCGCGGGGTTGTTTTTCTCCGCGTCTCCGCGTCTCCGCGTGACCTACTTCGTCCTTTTCACAAACTCCGCATCGATGCCGTGGATCTTCATCTCCACCAGCTTCTCGACCGGGATTCTGGCGTAGCCGGCATTTTGCAGGTCGCGGATGTAGCTCGGCGATACGCCGTGGATGCGCATCGCCACGAGGTCATCGGCGGAGAGGTTCGGGTAGCCGAGGTCGCGAAGATCGCGGACGTAGCTAACCGATGCTCCGTGGATTCGCAGAGCGACGAGGTTGTCGGAGTCAAGATCGCGGACGCCCAGCTCCTTCATCCCTTTGATGAACTCGGGCGTCACGCCGTGGATGCGGAAGGCCACGAGATCGCCGGCGTCGGGCTGGTAGCCGAGCGCGCGGATGTCGCGGATGAACGAAGGTGTGGCCCCGTGGATTCGGAACGCGATCAGGTCGCCGCTGTCCGGTTTGTAGCCGAGCACGTTGATCTCGCGAACGAACTCCGGAGTGGCGCCGTGGATGCGGAGGCAACGTACTGGTCGAGATCGTCGCGGTAGCCGAGCGACTGCATCTCCTTGATGAAGCTCGATGACACGTCGTGCACGGCCAGCGTGAAAAGGTGCTCGTCATCGAGATCGCTCGCGGCGACGCCGAGGCTGCGCAGGGTGGAGGCGTAGCCGGGGTTCGGTTCGAAGGTGAAGCGGCCGACGCCGTCGCCGCGCTGAAACGTGCCGGTGAAGTGCAGCGTGCCGGCGTCGCGGATCATGCGGAAGTCGACGGGCGTGTCGGCGTTCGCATCGATCTGCGCGGCGGTCAATCCGGTGAACGCGGAACGTTCGATCGGATGACTGTTCTGGTTGTGATCGCTGATCATTTCGATCTGCATGCGGCGGTCTTCGCGCTGGCTGAGATGCCACGCGCCATGCGGCGACCCGGCTCGCGCGGTGAAAGCTGCGAGAAAAAAGAAGAGAGCTAAAGCCAGGCTACGGCGCATTGGATATCTCCTCCGGCTGATAGGACGCCCGTGAAGGGCGTCCTGTTAGAAGGTTTCGAAAGAAAGCCGCTACTTCACTTTGTACTTCGCCAGATCGCGAATGAAATCGGCGTTTACGCCCATCGCGGCCATGCGCGCGAGGTCCTTGACGGAGAGGTTCGTGTAGCCGGCGTCGTTGAGCGACTTGATGAACTCGGGACGAACGCCCTGGGCCCGCAGCTCGACCAATTCCCTCGGCGTGAGGTTGCGATAGCCGGCGTCCGCCATCGACTTCACATACGCGGGCGTAACCCCCATCGCACGCATCTCGCTGAGTTGCTTTGTGGTGAGGTTGCCGTATCCCGCGGCCCGCATCTGCGTGAGGTACTCGCCGGTGACACCGAGGGCGCGGAGTTCGGTGATTTCGTGGGCGGTGTTGAATTTGATGCCTGCGTCGCGCAGCGATTTCATGTACTCGGGGGTCACGCCGACGGCGCGCATCTCCGCAATTTCGTCGAGCGATAACTCGCCGAATCCGGCGTTGCGCATCGTGTCGATGTACGCGGGCGTCACGCCGGAGGCGCGCAGCTCGATCAGGTCGTCGACGGTGAGCTTGCCACCCTCGCCGATGTGATGACGTTTGTGATGCCGCGCTTCCGGAGCGTCGGGCGGCTCCGGCGGATCAGGAACCTGGAGGTCATCGAGATTGATGTTCGCCATGCGCAGGGCGATGCGCGGAGCGACCGTAGCGATCGCGCGCGCTGCCGGCGCGATGGCCATGGGGGCGATCATCGGAGTGCTTACGCGGACGCCTTCCGAGATTCCGCCGGCGATTCCACCGGCAATGCCGCCCTCGATTCCACCGGCAACACCGCCCGGAATTCCGGCGATGACGGCGGGCGGCGCGATGGCCGGAACGACGTTGTCGTCGACGTCGTCAGTTTCCGGCGCTTCGGAATCATCACTGCTGTCTTCTTCATCCGCGGCGTTGTCTGCCTTCACGTCGACCGTGGTCTGCGAGACCTGCGGCTTCGGAGTCGGGGGATCGGCTTTCTGCTGTTGGCCGCGGATCGGCAGCGACGGCGCGATGATCAGCGCGAGAAGGACGGTGAGCAGCGCTGCGCCGGCGACGAAGCGCGATGGCGCATTCGGCGATTCGGCGCGCGCGCCGGCCAGGCGGCGGATGCGGCCGATGAGCGAGCCACCATTCGCGGCCACGAACGCCTGCGCATCTTCGACGCGCAGTTCTTCGAGGCGGGTCAGGGCGCGGGCGTAAACCAGCGGCTTGCCGGAAACGGCGACCGCGACGTCATCGCAGCAGTGCTCGCGCTCGACGCGGATGCGGTTGGAAATCCACCACACGGCCGGATGGTAGAAGAGCAGCGTTTCGACCACAGCCTGCATCAGGTTGACGAAGAAGTCGTTGCGGCGGATGTGGGCCAGCTCGTGCGCGAGGATCATCTCCATCTGCTCGGTGGAGAGTCCGGTCAGCGATGTGGCAGGCAGCAGGACGACCGGCCGCAGCCAGCCGATGACGGTCGGCACTTCGACCGCGGCCGACTCGAGAAGCTGCACGGCGCGGCGCAGTTTCAGCGCATGCGCCAGGCGCCGCGCGCTGCGCTGCCATTCCGGCGCGGCCTCGGTCGCATTTTTCCTGGCGATCGAATGCGCCCGCAGCCATCCGAAGAGAAGGCGGACGGACAGCAGCAGAACGCCGGTCAGCCAAACGAGGACGATTTGCGGGAGGTGGGATCTGGTGAACGTAACTAGGGAGTCGGTCGGGGGTCGGGTATCGGGGCTCGTTGACTCTGCGGTGATCGGTGGAGCTGTCGGAGCAATCAAGGAGGCGGCGATTTCGCTCCGACTCCCGGCGCCCGACTCCCGGCCTGCGTCGTACGCGCGGTACGCCGTCACCGCTCCGAGGACCACCAGCAGCGCGAGCGCGCCGCAGGAAGAGAGGTAGCGCGCGTTCGCGCTCTGCTTCGAAAGCAGCGCAAGAGTTGCCGCGAGGATCGCGGCGACGAGCAGGCCCTGCCAGAGAAGATGTAACAGCGCCCAGCCGATGGCTTGCGCCAGTGGAGTACCGAGGAGTGTGCTGATTCCGTTCATCGCGATTCTCCTTCGAGGGTGTCGAGCAGTTCGCGGATCGCGTTCAACTCGGCGGCGTTTGCTTTGCGTCCGGAGAGGGCCTGCATGACCAGCTTCGTGGCCGAACCGCCAAAGGCACGCTCGGCCAGATCGGTCAGGAGCTGGCGCTGCGTCTTCTGTTCGCCGTAACGCGATTCGTAGACGTGCGCGCGCTCGCTCTCGTCGCGGACGACCAGTCCCTTCTCGGTCATGATCTGCAGGAGTTTGAGGACTGTGGTGTAGCCGGTGGCGCCATCCTTGTTGAGTTGCTCGTGGACGTCGCGGACGGTGCTCGGTCCGCGTTCCCAGAGCACTCCCAGGATGGCCAGTTCGGAGTCGGTAGGTCGTGGTGGCTGTCGGTCGCTCATGATCATTTCCTCTTGTACGCAGCCAATCATACGAAGTTTTTCGTGGATGTCAACGAAGAGTTTCGTATGTCGCCTTCGTAGGCATCACGAAGGTCCGTCGGGCGAGAGGGGAGTCGAGCGTTTCCTGGTCGTAGTATTGATCGAGGATCGACGGCTTCCACGCGAACAGATCCGGGTTCGTGGCCGCGAACGAATCAAAATCGCCGGCGGGATTGCGCTCCATCCGCTCGTGGATCAGCAGCAGATACGCCCACGTGATCGTCTCGTGATACAGGCCGTCGGCGCCGTTGTGCGCGGCGAATCGCTTGAGCGAGGTGGTGAAACGCGTGAGCGCATCGAGCAGCGGCAAGTCGCGGAGATAGGTCCACGCCAGCCGGACGTGATCGCGATGATGAAAGTCGTCGCCTGCGATCTCGCAGCGTTCGAAGGCGGTGGCAAAGTCGCGGTCGTTCATCGGCGCTTCCCTTTCTTCGGTTCTTCGATCAGCTTGTGCGAGTCGGCGGCGTTGAGCGTGAGGCCGTAGATTTTTTTCAGATCGGCGATCTTCTTCAGCGACTCGTCCCCGAAGGGAGTTTTCCCTTCGAAGGAGTGCAGCACGATCCCCTCGATCAGGTCTCCGAGCGAGAGGTCATGCACCTCGGCCATCGCTTTGAGGACTTTCAGGACGCGCTTCTCGATGCGCATGCCGGTCTGGACGCGTTCAATGGTTGCCATGCGCGAATGGTACCACGGTACATGTGTACCGTTGTTTCACGCGGAGCCGCGGTGACGCGGGGGGAGGCAGATACGAAGGACGCCGGCAAGGGCCACGCAGCCGAAGAGGACGAAGAGGCCGGCGCGCCAGTCCAACTCGTTCCATCCGCCAAAGTCGAGTGCCGTCCCCACGCCGCCGAGCACGAGAGCGCCGATGACGACGGTGAAAAGCTCGCGGATCCACCCCTCGGGCCGCCCGAATCGGACGAGGCGAATCGCGAAAAAGACCGACGCGGCGCAGGTCATCCAAAGGGCGATCCCCATCGATTTCGAGGTTAGCACGCCTTTCGCATGAGTCGGCCTGAACCGCCCAGGAGCTTACTCATGATGACCGAAGCAGCCAGACAGTCGAACGACGTGAACAAGATCCTCGCCATCGAAGACGACCCCGAGGTACTTGCGCTGTACAAGTCGTACCTGCAGAAACGCGGCTACGAGGTGCTCTCGGCAACGGGCGCGAGCGAAGGGATGTCGCTGCTGCAGCGCAATCCCGACACGCGCCTGATCCTGCTCGACCTCAATCTCCCAGGCGGCATGAGCGGCGAGGAGTGGATCGCTTGGTTCATCGCGCAGGGCAAACAGACGCCGGTCGTCGTCGCCTCAGGCAAGGGCGACATCCTCACCATCACCAAGGGCAACAACCGCACCGCCGCACTGACCAAGCCGTTCCACATGGAAGAGCTGCAGGAGCTGATCGAGGTCCTGCTCGCCGAGAACTGGCACGATCAGGTGAGCGTGGACAAGAAAACGCACTGAAGCAGTGGATTAGTCGATTAGTGGATCAGTAGATCAGAGGGGTAAGGTCACATCCTGATCTATCGCTACGACTCGATTGATCCAGGACGTGAGAACCAGTCGATCGTGGATCAGAACGCGACCTGGTCGCATACCTCTAATCTACTGATCCACTAATCTACTAATCTACTGATCCACTACCCATCGTTTCCAATCGCTTCCACCGGGCAGTTGTCCAGCGCGTCTTTCGACAGCGTCTCTTCTTCCGGAGTCTCCGGCTGTTTGTAGACGTAGGAAAAGCCTTCCTCGTCGTTGCGCTGGAAGTTGGCCGGCGCGGTCTCGCGGCAGAGATCGCAATCGATACACTGCGTATCGACGTAGTACCGCCCGGGTACCTGTCCCGGTACCCTGTCGTTGGGATCAGCCATTCGTACGTTGTCTCCGTGAAACGCCGCGAGCGGCACGCGCGTCGCAGATTTGGAGGCGCGCATTGTAGCGTGCCGATGATGTTTTGAAACTTGGAGGTAGCCCCATGAAACGATTTCTGTTTGCGTCGCTCTCTATTGCAGTTTCCATGACCGCATTTGCGCAGACCAACCCGCCGCGCGAGCCGGCGCCTGTCGACACAGTCAGTGTCACCGGCTCGGCCCGCGTGACCACGACGCCGGACCGCTTCTCGTTCAACGTCGCAGTTCAGACCATCTCGCCGACGGTAGAGGAGGCGGTGAACGAGAACAACGCGAAAGTTGCCGCCGTCATCGCCGCGCTGAAGAACGCCGGCGCGAAGCCGGACGAGATTCAGACCTCGAACTTCTCGATCTTTCCACAGCAGGATTACAGCCAGCAGCAGCAAGGGAAGCTTCCGCGACTCCTCGGCTACCAGGTTTCGAACAGCATCACGGTCACGAAGAAAGAGATCGCCAGCGCCGGCAAGCTGCTGCAAGCGGCGATCGCCGCGGGCGTCAACCAATCATCCGGACTGTCATTCTCCGTTTCCGATCCGGCCCGCGGACGCGATGAAGGTCTGCGCGCTGCCTTCGCCGACGCGCGCGCGAAAGCCACGCTCCTCGCGCAAGCCGCCGGCCGGACGCTTGGTCCAGCCATGGCCATCACCGAGGGAGGAGCATCGACTCCGCAGCCGCGTCCATTCGCCGGAGGCCGCGTCATGGCCGCGCAGGCAGTGTCCGAGGTCCCGGTGGAGAGCGGATCGGAAGAGCTGGCGTTTACGGTGTCGGTGGTGTTTGCGATGAAGTGAGCCCTTCACGCGGAGCGCAGGTTTTCTCCGCTCCTCCGCGTCTCCGCGTGAACCGTCTCCCCTCGCTAATCGCCGGAAATGAGGTTCCCAAGAACGTCCCCAGCCAGCCCGCCCAACCCCTTGGCCTCATCCCGCCGCCCCCCAGCCGCCGCCATCAAACGGTTCGCCAGACGACTGAACGGCAACGTCTGCAGAACCACATGTCCCGGTCCCGTCAGTGTCGCGTAGAAGAGTCCTTCGCCGCCGAAGAGCGCGTTGCGGAATCCGCCGACGAACTGGATGTCGTAGTCGACCGTCTCCGCCATCGACACGATGCATCCCGTATCGACGCGCAACTGCTCGCCGGGCGCGAGGTTGAACTCGATCATGTTGCCGCCCGCGTGCAGGAAGACGAGGCCGGTCCCGCTGATCTTCTGCAACAAAAATCCCTCGCCGCCGAACAGGCCCGCGCCGAACTTCTTCGTGAACGCGACGGTCAGATCGATGTTGCCGATCGCGCAGAGGTACGCGTTGCGCTCCGCCAGGATGGTGTTGCCGTTCAACTGAATCGGGATGATCTTTCCCGCGATTGGATTGGCCAGGGCCATGTGCGCGGAAGCCCTGTCGCAGCGGAAGACGCTCATGAACAGCGATTCGCCGGCCAGGAACTTGCGCATCAGTCCTTTCATCAGTCCGCCCTGCATGCGCGCCTGCAGATCGATCCCCGGACCCATGTACAGCATCGCGCCCGCCTCGGCGTACAACTCTTCGTTCTGATGCAGTTCAATCTGCAGCGCCTGCATCACGTCGCCGACGATCTTGTATTCCATGCGTCCTCCGTTGGCGCGCGATTGTAGCGTCGCCTCTGCCAGAATGCGCTGCGTGCCGCGCACCGAATCGCAGCCGCTGCTTGACGTCCTGGCGGCGCTCTATCCCGACTCCTCGCGAACCACGCTGCGGCAGTTGCTGCAGAACGGACGCGTGCGCGTCAACGGCGGCACGGAGAAGGACGCGAAACTCGTCATCGATCCCGACGAGATCGTTGAGGTCATGGCGCGCTCCGACCAGCGCGTCCTCCCGCCCGGCATCGCCATCCTCCACGAAGACCGCGACGTGATCGTCATCCTCAAATCACACGGACTGTTGACTGTCGCCACCGAGCGCGAGCGCGAAGCCACGGCCCAGGCCTATCTCAACGAATACCTCGGCAGCGCCGGAGAGGAGCGCATCCAGGTCGTGCACCGCCTCGACCGCGACACGTCCGGAGTGCTCGTGTTCGCCAAGAACTTCTTCGCCCGCGAGCGGCTGAAGGAACAGTTCATGATTCACAGCGCCGAACGGATTTACGTCGCCATCATCGAAGGCGTGATCGAGCCGAAGGAGGGGACGATCGAATCGAATCTCCTCGAGCAGCGCGATTTGAAAATGGTCAGCGTCGACACGCACCCCGACGCGAAACACGCCATCACGCACTACCGCACGATCGACACGAAAGGCGCTCATTCGATGCTCGAAGTGACTCTGGAGACCGGCCGGAAAAACCAGATCCGAGCGCATCTCTCCGAAGCCGGCCATCCCGTCGCAGGCGACAAAATGTACGGCGCCAAAACCAATCCCCTCGGCCGCCTCGGCCTCCACGCCAAACTCCTCGGCTTCGATCATCCGACGACGGGGAAGCATCTGGTGTTCACGGCCGCATTGCCGAAGCAGTTTCGGAGTCTGTTCTCGTAGCGCCGCCTGGCGCGCTTCCTCAAAACGCCGGAGGCGTTTCGAAAGGTAGCCGGTGGTCTCGCGCTTCGCGCGCGACCACCGGAAAATCGCCGGCAACCGGTCACCGACCCCGGCGGGGTCGCGGATCAAATACCAGACGGCGTGAATTCCCTCCGCGACCGCTGCCGCGGTCGGCTACCATCGCGCGATCGTGAACCGGTGGTCGCTCGCTTCGCTCGGACCACCGGCTACCGTACGAGCCGCCTCCAGCGGCTTTCGCGCCGCTGACGCGGCAAGTTCCGAGAGTTTGCGTTTCGTCTAAACGAAACTCACCGCCAACTTCGATCCCTCTTCGCGATGGATCGTGTCGACGAAGCGAATGCTGTTCGTTTTCAGCGACATGAACAGCGACGAGGTCCTGATGCCGCCGCCGAAGAAGCGGACGCCGCGCAGGAGGTCGCCGTCGGTGACGCCGGTGGCGCAGAAGATGATGTCGTTGCCGGAGGCAAGTTCGGAAGTGTCGTAGACCTTTTCGCCGTCGACGTAGCCCATCGACTTCAGACGCTCCTCCTGCCATTTCTCCAGCGGCTTGAGGCGGCCTTGCATGCGTCCGTTCAAACAGCGCATCGCGGCGGCCGTCAGCACACCCTCGGGCGCGCCGCCGATGCCCATCGCGGCATGGATTCCTGTGCCGCGCACCGCGGCGGCGATGCCGGCGGAGAGATCGCCGTCGGTGATCAGCTTGATGCGTGCGCCGGCTTCGCGGATCTGCGCGATCAGATCGTGATGACGTTCGCGGTCGAGGACCACGATCGTCAACTCATCGACATCGCGCTGAAAGGCCTCGGCGATCTGATTGAGGTTCTCTTCGACTGAATTGTTCAGATCCACATAGTCGGCCGCAGTCGGGCCGACCACGATCTTGTCCATGTAAACGTCGGGCGCGTTCAGCAGGCCACCCTTTTCCGCCGCCGCAAGCACCGCGATCGAATTCGCAGAGCCGGTTGCGCAAAGGTTCGTGCCTTCGAGCGGATCGACGGCGATGTCGATCTCGGGATAAATCTCGCCCTCGGTCCAGCCGCGGCCGAGCGGCTCGCCGACGTAGAGCATGGGCGCTTTGTCGCGTTCGCCCTCGCCGATGACGACCGTGCCGCGCATCTTGAGCCGGTTCAGCTCCTCACGCATCGATTCGACGGCCACCTGGTCGGAGTACTTCCGTTTGCCGTAGCCCATCGTGCGCGCGGCAGCGATGGCCGCTTTTTCCGCGACACGCAAAAAACCGATCTCGAGACTGGATTCCATGACGCTCCGTTCGTAGCGAAATTTGGAGGCGCGACTCTAGCAGAATATCGATGCCGTCATCAGTGCGTGTCCACCGCCAGCGCGCGCACTTCCTCGTGATGAATGCGCCCGCCGAGGAGGGCCGTGCGTCCGGCGACGGAGAGGGACCAGGCGATGAGGATTGCGATGACGATCTCCAGCCACCGAGGACGCGTACCGCGGCGGTGGCCGATGAAGAGCGCGATGATGGCGACGACGCCCGTTATGCATGAGGAGATCACACAGAAGTTCGCCGCTTGGTCGTGCTCTTTGATGAGAGTCTTGTCGAGGCCCGCAATCGGCGGATTCGCGTGCGACACGAAATCTGCGGCTTGGTCGCCAGTCAGATCAGAGGCGATCGCGCCGAGCGCCGCGATGATGCAGATGACGAATGCGGCGGTGACGAATTCACGCCGCTTTCTGATCAGTCCGAAGAGCACCAGACAGAATGCGAACAGCTCGCCGTACAGCGGCGAGTGATTGATGGCCAGATGGACGTGAACGGCGCTGAAATCCATCGGCGAACGATACGACGGTTCGCATCGGCTGTCACCCGCGGCGTAGCGCCGGCGGCTCGGTAGCGCTACGAAGAAAGCCCGCGCACTTCACCGTCGGCGAAGCCGGCGCAAGAACCGTAGCCCACGGCTTCGAGCCGTGGGAACCTCCGTTCGCGCGAAATTGTGAGCCCGCTTGAGCGGACGAAAGAAAGCTTTCTCTCGCCCGTCAAGACGGGCTCGCAAGATTCACAAATCTCTTGACCCCCACGTGAACGTGGGGGCTACGGTCCTTACGCCGGCTACGCCGGCGTCTATTGAGGGACGGTCGCTACATCCCGCGCGGCGCCATCGCACGCACCTCGGCTTCCATCTCCGGCCCGAACTCGGTCCGGATCTCCGAGAGCCACCCCGCCAGCAGCTCCTTCAGAACGTTGCGCATCGCCGCGGGGTAGTCGGACGTCCCCGACGCGATCACATTGTTGAGCAGTTGATCGAAATCGATGCGCGCTTCGTTGACGAGGTTCATCCCTGCCAGGTGCGGAAGCGTTTGCGGCGACATGCGCACTACCACGCGGTCCATGAAATCGTAGATGTGATCGCCGATGCGTTGGAATACGATTCGGAAGATGCTTTCGAAGATGCGGTTGTAGCGCTCCACGAACGCTTCCAGTTCGTACTCCGTCTCCTCCGCCGCTCGCTGTTCGTTGACGGTGCTCTCGGCTGCCTCGGCGATCAAGTTGACGCTCATCAGCGCCCAGACCGTTCGGCAGGTGATGAAGTTCGAGAGATAGCTGCGCGCACAGATCTCCTCGATCGTGCCCGGATCGCTGAGCAGGTTCAGCACGTGACTCTCGTCATCCGTCAGCTCGATCGCGTACGTGCGCATGTCGGCGCCGGGAACCTGTTGCAGGATTCGGTCAACGCGAGCCACGCCGCGCGAGATCAGCGACCAGTACTCGATGGCTTGCACGCCGTCGAGGATCAAGCGCTCCGTATTCAGTGGCAGCGACACGATCTCGGGCGGAAACTCGTCGCTGAATTCAACCGTGTAGCTGCCGGTGCGGTAGCGGATCGCGTTGAGCACGATCGCATTGGCCTGGCGTTCCAGCGCGCGCATCAGTCCGTCGGGATCGAGGTAGCCAAGTTCGCACAGTAACGCGCCGATGCGGCGCTGGACGACCAAGCGATCCATGGCGTGGTTGTACTGCTGGAGCGTCAGCTCGCCGCTGCGCAGAAGGATTTCGCCGAGACCCATGTCGTGGTCCGAGCTGGAGGCGAAAACGATGCGGCCCTCATGAAAATAGATCGCATCGCTGCGTCCGATCGCCTCCAGCGACACGATGCCGGTCTCGCCGCTGCGGACCAGCGAGCGGAAGAGATCGGGCACGGTCGTCTCCGCGAGCGTTCCCTGAATACTGAGGCTGTCGGACATGCGCGGGATTTTATATGCAGCCACTCATGTAAAATAACCAAACGCATGGTCCGCAACACCGCTCTCATCATTCTCACAGCGCTTCTCGCCACCCCGATCTTCGCCGCGGCTCCACCCGCGCAGCCGAACGATCGCGAGTGGGGGCAGCTCAGCACTGACTATCAATGGATCGAGACGCTGCGGAAGGCGCAGCCGCTGCCTCCTGCGAATGCGTCGCGCAAGCAGATGCTGGAGCTTGTCCTCGAGAATCAAAAGAAGCTCGAACCGACCTACGTCCCCTTCATGGACAAGGTCCGCGAGTATTTCGACCGTACCCACGATCCGCGCGCCGGGCAGGTACTCGCGCGCGAAAAAATCATCATGGGCGACGAGTACATGCAGTACCTCTCGCGCTACGACAAAGCGCTCGAGTTGTACCGCGCCGCCGTCGAGCTCGACCCGAACAACGCCGACGCGAAGAAGCGCGTGGAGATGGCCGAAGGGCGCCGCTTCGTCTCGATGACCGCGTTCGCGAACGTCAAGACCGGCATGAAAGAGGATGCCGTTCGCGGCCTCGTCGGCTTGCCGCGCGAGGACTGGATCAAGCAGGTTGTGCAGAACGGCCGCGTCTACTCCGTATGGATTTATCCGAAGGAAGACGGAGGCGCCTCGGCCATCTACTTTGACAACGGTGTCGTCTATCACACAAACTGGAACGCTGCGGCGCCGCCTGCGCCGCAAGCTCAGACCAGGTAACGGGAGGGTGTGCAATGGTGTCTGACGAGGTCCTCATCGACGATCAATCTCACTACGAAGTCTCACTCACAGCCGGACAGGCCTTCGTCGCCTTCGTTCTGCTGCTGCTGTCGCTGGCCGCGTCCTTCGCGTTCGGCCTGATGATCGGCAAAGGCCAGGCGGATGAACGCCTGGTCGTTCGCAAAGAGCCCGCCGTCATCAACGAGGGGAGCGTCATCGCCTCGAAGAAAAATGACAGCAAGCTCGTCGACCTCGGCGTCGGCAACGACGATTTCAAAGCGCCACCACCGGCCACGACTTCCGCCGCGCCCGCGCCCGCGCCGGCGATCACCGAAGGCACGATCACGCCGCTGACGGAATCCGCTCCAGCGCCGATCACGGCCACCGCGGCTCCGATCGTCGAGGCTCCGAAGCCCGCGCCGAAACCTCCGGTCGTTGTCGCACCAGTCGCGACTGGTCCCGCGTACGCGCAGCTTCTCGTCACCAGCGATCAGAAAACCGCCGATGCCCTCGCCGCAAAAGCAATCGATCACGGCTTCATGACCACGTACGTCGAGCGCGCCGGCACGTCGTTCAAAGTGCGCGTGAAGTTCAACTCGGAAGCCGAGGCGCGCGCGAGCGAAGCGAAACTGAAAGAGGTCTCGAAGGACGTCTGGATCGTGAAGTGACGGCCAGGGCGATCGAGGCCCGCCTTCGTTCATTGGCTGACGCAACGATCGCCGAAGGGCATCTTCGCTTCTTCAAATGCGGCCCCGGTCAGTACGGCGAAAGCGACGCCTTCCTCGGCATCAACGTTCCGACGTTGCGGACACTGTCGAAAGAGTTCACGCCGGCTCCCGTTGCGGATTTGATCGTGTTGCTCCAATCGCGCTGGCATGAAGCGCGGCTGCTGGCGCTGATGATTCTCGTCCGCAAATACGAGCGCGAAACCGAGGTGCGCGACGAGATTTATCGCCGCTACCTCGCGAACACGCCTCGCATCAACAACTGGGATCTAGTCGACGCCTCGGCGCCAAACATCGTCGGCGCGCATCTCCTCGAAGGCCATCGCGCGCCGCTCTACGCTCTGGCGCGATCCGAATCGCTATGGGAACGCCGCATCGCGATCGTCGCGACGCAGCACTTCATCCGCCACGACGATTTCGACGACACGCTGCGCATCGCCGAAATCCTTCTCGACGATCGCCACGACCTGATCCACAAAGCCTCGGGATGGATGCTCCGCGAAGCCGGCAAGCGCGACCGGGCGCTGCTCGAACGCTTTCTCCGCAAACACGCGAAACGAATGCCGCGCACGATGCTCCGCTACGCGATCGAGCGGTTCCCGCCGAAACTACGCGCGCAGTACATGGCGCGATAGACGACTGCGTTTCGATTAACTACGCGCCCGCCGGCGAAGCCGGCGTAAGAACCTGTAGCCCACGCTTTCAAGCGTGGGGTAACGGATCGTGGCGGAATCGTGAGCCCGCCTTGGCGGGCGAGAGAAAGCGTTCTTTCGCCCGTTAAAACGGGCTCACAAATTCGCGCGATCCCGCTAACCCCAGTTAAAACTGGGGGCTACGCATGTTGAAAGCACGCCCCTTCCTGAAGGTTTGGAGTTGACGAAACCCGAACGACAGGAAGGAGCGGCAGCCATGAAAAATCAGGCGGTTCAGTATCTCGCGATGGATGTTCATCAGGCAACGGTTGTGGCGACTGTGCGAAACGAGCAGGGTGCAATCACGATGAAAGCGACGGTGGCAACGGAGGCAAGAGCGATCCTCTCACTGGTGCGAGCGGTCGGAGCGCGAGTGATGGTTGCCTTCGAGGAAGGGACGCAGGCGCAGTGGCTGCACGATTTGATTGAGCCGCATGCTGAGGGCGTGGTGGTGTGCAACGTTCGCGGGAAGAGCGAGCTGACAAACAAGAGCGACCGGAGCGACGCGGATGCGCTCTCCGAGTTGCTGCGGCTGGGAGCCTTGAAAGCGGTCTATCACGGCGCACCGAGCATGCTCACGCTCAAAGAACTTGTCCGAAATTACAACGCCGTGGTGCAGGACGCGACGCGGGCGATGCTCCGGATCAAGGCACTGTTCCGTGCTCGAGCGATTCCAACGCCGGGAACTTCCATCTACAGAGCGAGCGATCGTGCGGGCTGGCTCGATCAGCTCACCAACCCGGGAGCGCGCGTGCGCGCCGAATCTCTATTCAAGCAACTCGATCTACTGCGCGAACTGCGGCCGAAGGCGAAACGGGCCATGATCACCGAAGCGCGGAAGCAGTCAGGATGGAGGCCGATTCGATCCATCCCCTTCCTCGGCGACGTACGCACGGCCCAGCTGATGGCCATCATGGCCACACCACATCGTTTTCGTACGAAGAGAAACGTCTGGCCGTACGCCGGCTTGGCTGTGGTGACGCGATCGAGTGCCGATCAAGAGTTCGCCGGCGGCAAGCTTCGCCGGCGGAACCGGCCGCCTCGAACGCGCGGTCTGAACCGCAACCACAACCCGATGCTCAAGTCGATCTTCAAAGGAGCAGCCAACTCAGCGGCAGTCAAGCCAGGACCACTCAAAGGCATTTACGAGGCGTGCATTGCACGCGGGACCAAGCCGGACCTGGCCAAGGTCACCCTGGCCAGAAAGATTGCCTCGATCGCCTTGCGGCTTTGGAAGAAAGGAGAGCTCTGGGATCCAAATTGACGATGCAAACGACATAGCGCTCGGCTGACCACGACCGAGAGTGCGGGCAATCCCGTCTCGATGTTCAACGTCAGATCCGAGCCGATGGTTCGAGGGGAAGTCTCATCAAGAACCGTCGCCTGGCCAGCAGTGTTCGCCAAGGCACTCGGGCTACCACAGGCCCCCTCGTATGACCAGCACAAGCGTCAGGCCGCGTACGCGCGAGTCTCAGATAGAACCATGGTCGACACCCACAAAGTGATCGCCGTCTTGCTTGCAATCGTCTCAACTGGATCAACCAAGAACATCGACGATGAGTTCAAAGCGAACCACTGCACCGCCCGCCCCTAAGCGCTCACGATCGTCCTCTTCGGGTCGGAAGGGGCTGATTGCAAAAACAAACGAAAAGCAATCAGCAAAGAAGAGAACTACCCTTGACAATCTCTTTCATAGAACGGTTCTTGACGGCGGCTGACGCCGCCGAGGACTTCGCGAGCGCTTGCATTAAGGCTTCACGCATGGCAGTACGCGCGTTTCGGTGCCGCCCGCGTAGACTCCGACAAGCGCGCCGATCGTCTTCGCGAGAAACGTCGGCGCGACCTCGTCGCTCCATGTTCCTTCCGCTATCCCTCGGCCGAAGAGGAGCAGTGGGACGTGTTGATCGTCGTCGACGGCCTGGCCGTGCGTGGTGCCGTTGTCGCCGTTCGAGTACTTCCAGATGTAGCCGGGCTTCAGCGTGACGAGGACGTCGCCGCTGCGGTCGGCGCGGAAGGAAAGGCGCATCGCAGTTTCGATATCCGACGAGTTCGGATCGACGGCGATCAGATCGCTACTGGTGAACGCGGTGCGGATGCCGCGGATCTGTTTCGCGGCATCGCGCAGCGCGCGCTTCACGCGATCGCTATCGAGATGCGCGGCCGCCAAGCGGGGCCAGTTCAAGTACAGCGCCGGCTCTTCGAAGTAACTCACCAGTGCGTCGGTGACCGGCGTCTTGTCGGTGACTTTGAGTCTGAGGTTCTTGGCGGCGAGCTTCTCGAGTTGACGGCGGTCCGGCGCGAGGTCCGCAAACGTCGCGTTCTTTTTGGGATTCTGGAAATCGACGCGGCCGGCGTCGCGTCCAAGGTCGCGCGCAACCTCGGGGATCGATTGCACGCCGTGATCAGCCGTAATCGCCACGGTGTAGCGTCCGCTGAATTTCTGATCGAGCCAGTTGAAAAATTCTTCGAGCTGGCGATCCGTGCGCATGACGGAGTCGGCGACTTCGAGCGAATCGGGACCGTAGGCATGGCCGAGGTAGTCCTGCGAGGAGAGGCCGACGAAGAGGAGATCGGGCGCTGCGTCGTCCGTGCCGAGGTGCTCGTCGTCGATGATGCGCTCGGCGAAGGCGATGACGAGATCGTTGCCGAACGGGGTGAACGTCAACTCATCGATGTTCGTGATCGGGTGCGGAAACTCCACGCCGAGGTTGCCGTGCCTGGTCTTGTATTTGCGAAGCGAGACGGGATCGTGCGTGAGACGCGCGAGGTCCGTGGTCGGGATGAACGTTGATTGCGTCCATTCGTGATGCTGCGTCAGGACCGCGGGCACCGAGGGGTTGAATGCATTCAACATCGTCCGGTTTGCGTGGTAGTAGCTGCTCGACGTGAAGCCTGGCATCTTCGGATCGAACCAGTACGCGGTTGTCGCTTTGCGTCCGGCCATCAAAATCGCAGCGCGATCCTTGAGCGCGACGCCGATGACTTTCGATCCCGCCACTTTCTCCTGCAACCGGTCGCCGAGCGAGTCGGAGTCGAGATTCAGCGGCGAATACCCGCCGACGACACGCTTGTCCTCGGCGCAGTAAACCGGCGTCGCGGTGGTGCGATCAAGCCATGTGTTTGCGACGATGCCGCTGCGCGCGGGCACGTGTCCCGTTCCAATCGCGGCGTGTCCGGGACCGGTGTACGTGACGGCGTACGGATACAACGCGCGCGTGAAATTCGCGCCGTGCTTGATGGCGCGATTGAATCCGCCGTCGGAGAGGTAGGGCGCGAATCTGGTCAGGTACTCGTAGCGGAATTGGTCGACGGAGATGACTACGATTAGGTCGGGCGGCTTCGCGCTCAGCGGGAGGGCGATTACTAGGAGGAGGATCGTGCGCTTCAGCATGGTGGGCATCTTAAGGGAGACGGTTCACGCGGAGATGGGGAGAGGCGGAGGGTGGGAGGTGGTTGACGATGCGGCGGAGGCCTTCTTTTAAGGTTGCGCCGCCGAAGTTGATGAGGAGGCCGACGCTGAGATTCGTGAGGCGGAGGTAGGTGAGAAGTTGCTTCGAGTGGACGGGCGCGAGTTGCTCGATCGACTTGATTTCGACGATGACGCGCTCATCGACGAGCATGTCGAGACGAAATGCGTTGTCGAACGAAATGCCCTCGTGTTCGAAGCCGATCGTTTTCTGCCGCTCAATTGCATCCGCGATTGATGAGCGATTGCCCAAGCATGGCCTCATAAACCGATTCGAGCAAGCCCGGCCCAAACTTCCTGTGGATCTGAATCGCGACATCGACGATCGCGCCCGTAATCTCGTCCAGTTCATGCATAGTCTCTCTCCGTTTTTCTCCGCCTCTCCGCGAACTCCGCGTGAAAACGTTCCCTCGGAATCCTCGCGATAGCAAGAAACTCCACCATTGGTAGGATCACCGGCATGGTCAAGAAGACGACTAACCAGCAAACAACCACTCCTCAGCTCGAGGCGCTCAGGAAAGGTCAAGCGAAGAAGCGGTCGACCGTCGATCCGTCGCACATCCTCGACAAGGCCATTTACCAGCTCTGGGACACCATCAACGATCTCGATCAGATTCAGCCTGAGCGGGTCGAGCATTACCGCGTGTCGGTGTTCGGGAGCTCGCGGATTCAGCGTGGCGATCCCATTTACGACCAGGCCAAGAAACTCTGTTACGAGCTGTCGCGGCTTGGAGCGGACATCGTTACCGGCGGCGGTCCGGGACTGATGGAGGCGGCCAATGCAGGGGCGATGGAAGGGCAGACCGAGAGTCATTCGCGTTCGTTCGGACTGGCCATTCATTTGCCCACCGAGGAGTCGGCGAACGCGTTTGTGAACAAGGTGTTCCGGCACCGGACATTCTTTTCACGGCTGCATCACTTCATCCGGCTCTCGTCCGCATTCATCGTTTTGCCGGGCGGCATCGGAACGGCGCTGGAGCTGTTCATGGTGTGGCAGTTGATTCAGGTCAAGCACGTCACCGAGCATCCGTTGATCCTGGTCGGTACAATGTGGGGCGGTCTGATCGACTGGATCAACGAGTCGATGATCACGCGCGGGCTGGCCAGTCCGCAGGATATGAACGCGGTTTCGGTGGTGGCATCGTACGAAGAGGCCATTCCGATCATCCGCGCGTCATACGAACGTTACATTCAGGAGAAGACGAATGCCCACGAAGGAACAGGTTCTCGACGCGCTTAAAGGCGTCAAATTTCCAGGACTCTCGCGCGACATCGTGTCGTTCGGGTTCGTCCATGACGTCAGCGTCGAGGGCGGCAACGTCTCCTTCACGGTGCGCTTTCAGACCGAGAACCAGAACGCGGCCACGCAGATCAGCAAGGATGCCGAGGTGGCGGTGAAGGCCGTCCCCGGAGTCGAGAGCGTGCGGATGCACGTCGACGTCGGTTCGCGCTCCGCCGCCGGACCGCAAGGCGGCCCGCCGCCGGCGCAGATTCTGTCGGGAGTGAAGTACAAGATCGCCGTCGCGTCAGGCAAAGGCGGCGTCGGCAAATCAACCGTCTCCACGAACCTCGCCCTCGCGTTGCACGCCCTCGGCTACAGCGTCGGGATGCTCGACGCCGACATCTACGGACCTTCGCAGCAGATGATGCTCGGGATTCACGGGCGGCCGCAGATCGACGAGACCGATGAAAAGATCCTGCCGATGGAGAACCACGGCGTGAAAACGATGTCGCTCGGCCTCATCACCGATCCCGATACGCCGGTGATCTGGCGCGGGCCGATGGTGATGAAGGCCCTCGATCAATTTCTCAGCGACGTGAAGTGGGGCACGCTCGATTTCATGATCATCGATCTCCCTCCCGGCACCGGCGACGCGCAATTGACGCTGACGCAGAAGGTGCCGCTGTCCGGCGCGGTGGTGGTGACCACGCCGCAGGATGTGGCGTTGATCGATGCCCGCAAGGGGCTGGCGATGTTCCGCAAAGTCAATGTTCCCGTCCTCGGCATCATCGAGAACATGAGCTACTTCATCTGCCGCCATTGCGGAGAACGCGAAGAGATCTTCGGCCACGGAGGCGGCCGCAAGACCGCCGAGCTCCTCGGCGTCCCGTTCCTCGGTGAGATCCCGATCGATCCAAAAGTCGTCGTCGGCGGCGACAGCGGCGAGCCGATCTTCGTCCTCGATCCGTCGTCCGCCGCGGCGGAGGCGTTCCGGAAGCTGGCGGAGACGGTCGTGCAGCAGGTGGAGTCCGGTCACGCCGGACACACGCATGCGCCAGGCGAGCCGGCTCACGCACATTCGTAGTCGTTTCCTACAACGCCCGCTTACGGATCAGGCGCTGTCACCACGATTTGGCCCGACATCGCTGGCTGATGCATCACGCAGTAGAAGGGGAACACGCCCTCGTCGTGGAATGTCATCACGAATGTTGTTTTCGAGAGCGGCGCGAACTTCGTCTGCAACAGCACCTTGTTCTTCGGATCGGTGAGCATGAAATCGTGCTCGTCGTCGGGCTGAAGATTCCAGAAGGTGATCTGCGTTGGTTGGTCGCGCCGGACGGCGAAGACGTCCGGTGAAAACGCGTAGACCTCTCCGAACTGCTTCACTGTCTGCGCTGGACCTGTTTCCTTGATCGCGACGCCGACGGTCAGCACGATCACACGCGCGTTGGCGATGCCTGTGCGGGCGATCGTGACGCCGTGTTGCCGCGGAGAGCAGGCGAGCAGCAGGATGGACGACAGCATCAATCGCTTCATCCGCGCATCGTGACAAATCAAGCCGGCCGTGTCGATTCTGGCGGCGAATTGCCCGCGCTTGGGATTGCCGCGTTCCAATCGCTGCGCTGCCGGCGGAATGGAAGCAGCAGAATCCTGCCGAATGTCACGTCGCGCGGATCTTGATACGCCGGTACGCCGATCACGATCTGCTCCTGCGGTACGTCGAGGCGCATCGTCCGATGCAGGTAGTCCCACGCCGACAGGAGACTCGACCAGTTACTGTTCGTTTCGTCGCGCCGGTCGGAGTGATGGATGCCGTGCATTCGCGGCGTGACGATCATCCGCACCAGCAGACGTTCGAAATGCGGCGGGAGCCGCACGTTGCTGTGATGAAAAATGATGGAGGCGAAGAGGATCGTCTGCCACAGCCAGAGCGTCGGCGAATCGACGCCGATGAGGATCATTTGGAACGCGCGCACCGGGACCGACAGCGCCAGCTCGCCGAAGTGAAACCGCAGCGCGGTCGAGGCATCGAGGTCACGGTCGATGTGATGTACGAGGTGAAAGCGCCAGAAGAACGGGACACGGTGACTCGCCCAATGCCACCACCAGAGCGTGTAGTCGAGCAGGACCACGGCCACCAACGTCTCGATCCAGCGCGGCCACTGCACGAGTTGCATCAGGCCGATGCGCTCCCGCACGATCCACGACGCCACCGGCTGCAGCAGCGGCGCCTGCACGAGCGACATCAGCGCCAGGGAAATGCCGCCAACGGAGAGATTACGAACGATGCGGCGGACTTTCGATTCGACGGTGCGGCGAAGTGGGGCGAAGCGTTCGGCGACGATCATCGAAGCGACGCCGATGACGATGACGTCGGCGGTGATGACCACAGGCGCAACTCCAGCGGCGTTCTCGATCAATTCGCTCATTCTGCATCGCGGTAACGTCACTTGTGCATCGAATGCATGTCATGCATGCCCGCGCCTTGACCGCGCACGCGCAGGAAAACGTAGAACGAGTGCGGGTTTCCGTAGTACGGCTTGATGGCGCCTGGAATCGAATAGGCGGTGACGTTTGCACCGACGGCGCCGGCGATGACGCCTGTCCGGATGACGTCGCGCGAGTAGCCAATCGTCAACGCCTTGATGCGAAAGGCACCGCTGCTGATCGCGAGCGGTACGTTCTGTCCGGCGAACAATTCATCCTTGTCGACGATCTCGGCGCGTCCGGTCACGTAGTTCGTTCCGGCAAACTGGAGCACCGACTCCGCCAGAATCGAGCTGCCGCCTTTCCCTTCGCTCTTCCGGTTGTGACCGAAGATGAGGCTCGTATCCCACTGTCCTATCGTTTGGCCTAGCGTTGACGCCTTGCTGTACGAAACGGAGGCCGTGGTCCGCTGAATGTCGCCAGGTTCGGCCGCTTCGGGATGTTTGAGATGACCGGTCGACAGCTGCGCCGTCCAGTTTGGGGTCGGGTCGAAGGTCACGCGGGCCGCCCATGAGTCGATCTTGCCGGTGTCGATGTCCCAGCGTTTCTCGTCCGGCTCGCGGCCGTGGAAGCCGCTGACCGCGTAACCGAACATGCCGCTCTGTGCCCCGATCGTGATCACGCTTCCGGCGATGTGCGTTGAGTCCTGCACGTGATGGCTGAGCGCCGCCTGCGGGATTTCTGACGCAGAAGCGCGATGCGGATAGGCGACCGGACCGAGTGCCGGATCGCCGAAGGGCGCGGCGTAGATGTAGCCGATGGTCGTATCCGTCAACGGATGTGCGTACTCGGCCGCAACCTCCATGAAGAAATCGTGCGGATGCTGCGCATCGATGATCGGACGGCCGCCGGTCGTTTCGCCGGTCTGGAACAGCTCCGGATACTTTTTGCCGACGGTGAGCGGCTCGAGGCTGAGCATCGATCGCAACATGAGGTGGCCGCCGCCAAGCGGGCGGTCCGCCATGCCCATGATCCAGTTGGTGGAGAAGAGCTTGTCGTCGCCACGCGGTCCGGACTGCACGACCTGATTGACGAAGGCGAGCCCGTGCAGCATGAGCATCCAATCGCCGTATTGCGTCATGGACATGTGCATCGGCGCCGCCGCCGGATTCATGCTCGTGCCGGAGGCCTGACGCATGAGAAAGTCAGCGGTCGTGTCGGTCGTCATCTTCATCCCCGGCATGTCCGGCATGCCGTGCACAGGCTTCGCTTGCGGCGTAGCTGCAGGATGTTCCATGCCGGCGTGCTCATGGCTTTGCGGCATGGACTGCACGTCATGTCCGGGTGCTCCCGTTTCCTCGGCCGGCTTTACATCGGTGAGCCAGTACGCGCCGGCGGATTCGTGCAGCGTAGCGGCGATCTTCGCGCCATTCTTCGGAAGCGATGTGACTTCTTGCCCGCGAACCTCATACGGCATCGTCATCGCGCCCATCAAGCCCGGAATTGCCCCGTGCGAGACGGTGAGCTGATTGGTGGACGTTTCCCGGTTCACAATCGTGCCGGTGAGCGACCCTGTTTTCTCGCTTGCCATGACCGGCAACGCGAGAGCGAAAACAAACAGCAGAATGCATATGGTGAAGCGCTTCATGGAAACTCCCCTTTGAATTGCGCGGCTACCGCGCGCTAGCGTGACTGAGCGAGGAGACGACGCACAGCGGTCAAGCGGGAAACAGCTTGCGCGCGCGTCGGAGGCGGGACGATCAGATGAGGAAGGTGACGATCAGCAGGTGCAGGCCGACGTCGCGATCACATCGCACTGCGCCCAAAGAGATGAAGTCGCGGTACGCCGTGATGCGGTTTCTCGCGATCGCTGACGACGACGCGGTCATGGCGAGGTGGAATGTCCGTGGCGCATCCGTAGCCATCCGCGGCGCCGGCTCCTGCTTCTTCGACGCGGGGACCTGCTGCTGCGGCGAACCATGTTGCTG
The DNA here is from genome assembly GCA_019247495.1 of Acidobacteriota bacterium. Classification (GTDB taxonomy): domain Bacteria; phylum Acidobacteriota; class Thermoanaerobaculia; order Gp7-AA8; family Gp7-AA8; genus JADGNZ01. The sequence goes on along the minus strand of JAFAOU010000143.1, from coordinate 20,944 downwards.
GCCGGTCATCACGCCGATGGCGACATGACAAAGAGGGATGGCCTTGTGAAGGTAGGCGTGGAACGGCAGGACGCAACAGCCGAAGATCCACACAACGGATGTGAGGAGCGGAACAGTCGCTCCAACAATCCAGGCGGTGGCAATCGCGGCGCGTCTCATCGTCGATTGCGTAACCGTGCGGCCACCGGAAGCGTTCCCGTTGTTAGAAACTCTTGTGAACGCCGGCCAGATAGTTCACTTTCGACGTGAGCTGCAGGCCGTTGACGTGCTGATAAACCGGCAGCTGCACGAATCCGTAGATCGACGTCTTCCAGCCGAGGAGTAGCCGCACGCCGGGACTCAGGTAGAGGTACCGCGCGCCGGTCAGGTCGCGATTTTCATCCGTTTGACCGACGTCGTCCTTGCCCGACATGCGGCCATTGATCTGGCCGAGGAGATGAATGGTGCTCGTGAGCGGATATTCGGTTCCGGCGTTGAGCTGGAGTTCGTGACCGCGGCGGTAGTCGTGCGTCCCGCGGCCGTTCAAACGTCCGTTCAGCGCAATGAAGAACGGAATGAGCGTCGTATGACCCATCTCGCCCTGCAACGCAGTGTCGCGGAGAGTGCCGGACTGGAAGCTGACGCCCAGCAGCGCGTCGGTCGAACCCGTACCTGGCACGATCGTCACTTCAGCATCCTCGCCGGTGCTGCCGGTTTCCCGCTTTGAGCCGGTGGGTAGTTTCACTCCGCCGGTGAGCCACAGCGACGAATGATCGAGGGAGTCCGAAGCGAAGAGGCGAATGCGGCCTTGCACGGTGGCGTCGCCCGCATCCGCGAAGTTCCACCGTTCGATGCGCGCGTTTTCTTCGTCGAAATGCTCATGCGAACGCGAGACGTATGGCAACGTCACCGCCATTTGAAAACGCTCGTTTAACGAATAGTTCAGTTGAAGCGTGGTCAGGCGGTTGATGGTGCGAATCTCATCGTGATCGGACGCGATCGCGCCGACGTGCGCGCGGCGGCTGCCGATGCGCGGCTGATCCTGATCGATGTATTGGAAAGAAAGATCGAGCGAGAATTTTCCGTCGCCGAACTGCAAGGCGTGAAGATCAATGGGACAGGACGACGATCCGCAACTCGCGCGAGCAACGTCAGGACTGAATGACAAAAGCAACAGCAGCGCACCTGCGGCAACAACGTGTCGCATGACAAGACCTCCTCGGACAAGAACGGCATGGCGGCGCGGGCAGGTCAGCCAAGCCGAGGAGGGGGTGTGACCGGAATGATTGACACGGTCGGGAGGAGGATCGTTTCCATCTCGAACACATGCTCCTGATGCGGAGCGGCTGCGATGGAGACCGCCGGTGCGAGAATCGCGCGTTGCGGTGCCGTCACCGCGGAGATCGCAGCGCGATCGCCGCTACAGGCGTTGAAACCGAACGAAGCATGTTTCTGATGCATCGGACAGGTCGCCGCGCTTTTGCAGCAGACAGGACCGGCCGGCGCGATGCTTCTTCCGCAGGACGGCGTCGTGCGGAGAACTGCTCCGCTGGCGAGGAGCAAACAGAGCGCGGCAACCCGAAGGCGATGCGTCAGCAAGCGCCGGCATTGTAACGTCGATGAGTCAGCGATTTCCTCCAGTCGGTGCGATTCGTCGCGCCGCAGTCACCATGGAATAGTGGGTATCATCGGGTGCACAGTTATTCAACGAAACGGCGGTCACGGCCGCCGCATGACAAATGAAAAAATCCTACGGCCTCTTCCTCTTCCTCTTCCTCTTGTCAGCCCCGGTTCTCTTCGCGCAGCCGACGGTGACGGCGGCTCTTCCGGCGTCCGGAGTCACGACTGGCGGCGGCTTCGTGCACATACGAGGCAGTGGGTTGCTCGGGTCTCCGCTGCTCTGTCCGGGTGTGTCGTGCGCGAACTCCGTGAAGTTCGGCGACACGTTCGCCCGCATCGTTTCGAACGGATTCAGCGAGATCGTGGCGATCGCTCCGCCGCACGCGGCCGGGAGTGTCGACGTCACCGTCAGCATCGCCGGTGTTGCGGGCCCCATCGTTTTGACGAACGCATACCGCTACCAGGGCGCTTCGATTGACGAGTTGGAACGCATCCTCCTGCCGGTTGCGGCCTCCGGCCCGGGTCCGAACGCCGCACGATTCGAAACCGAAATTCTGATCACGAACGCCGGCGACGAAGCAGTTCCGGTCAGCGGCGCCGCCACTCTTTCGCATTCAGGCATCTCGCCGCCGCCGATTCCCCGCGTTCCGCCCCACACCACCGGCACGTTTACAGACGCGTTGACTGATGCGCAGTATTTTACGGGCGCCTTCATCTATGTTCCGGCGCGTTTGGCCCGTGACGTGATCACGAAAGTGCGGGTACATGACACCTCACGCGACGCCGCCGCATTCGGCGTCGAGATTCCGGTGGTGTCCGACCTGGACTTCGCAGCGACGGTGCGGCTGGCCGGCATTCCGACAGACGCGCGATTTCGCTCCACGCTCCGCGTTTACGCGTACGACACGCGAAATTTCGGACCGGTGACTCTTCGCGTGCGAGATTCCGCCGACGGCACGTTGCTGTCGACGGTCCCGCTTGCGCTCAAGGCCCCATCCCTCGACGCAACAGACCCTTTTCCTGCCGCGGCCCAGCTATCACTCGACTCGATCATCGCGCCGCTCCGCAGCCATGCCCGCCTTCGCATCGACATCGCCGATTCCGATGCGATCCGGCCGATCTGGGGCTTCGTCTCGATCACGAACAATGAGACGCAGGAGATCACGCTCGTCACTCCGCAGGTTTCGGGTGCGGCCGTGACGCCGGAGAAAATCCCCCTCGGCTGGTGGAGCTCGGGAGTAAAAGGCGTTATCTCCACCGGCGAGGCCTCACCGAACCTCGTTTTTACAGGCGACGCGAACGCGAACGTGTACCTCGGCTGCTATCTCGGAACGTTCAAAATGCCGTCGTCGCTCGATGTGGACGGCCGCTTCAAAACCACCGGTTCGCTCGCCGGCGGAGCGGGACCGGTGCAGAACGGCGACGGCGGAACGACGTTGGATTTCGAAGGCCGTGTCGCTGACGGATGGCTCACGCTCACGGTCCGCTCCCGTTTTGGAGTCGTCACCACTGCCCACCTTCAGTTCGTGGGGTCCCAGCAGCCCGGCCCACTTCCGACGCCGTGCCCCTGACTTTCACGCGGAGACGCGGCCACGCGGAGGAGCACCGCCTCTCTCCGCGCCCCCGCGTGATCAAAAAAGCGAGAGTCCCAGCGACTGTTGCTCCGCCAGCATGTCCAGAAACCGATTCCGCGAAATCTCGCGCGCGCCGAGGGCGGCCATGTGCGGCGTGGTGACCTGGCAGTCGATCCAGGTAGCGCCGCGTTGGCGGAGGTGTTCGATCAGGAACAGCAGCGCGAGCTTCGAGGCATCCGTGGCGCGATGGAACATCGATTCGCCGGTGAAGACGCCGCCGGGATCGACGCCGTACAAGCCGCCCACGAGCTCTTCGTCACGCCACACTTCCACGCTATGCGCGTCGCCGGCGCGATGCAGCCGGGTGTATGCGGCGATGATGTCGGGACCGATCCAGGTTCCGGCCTCGTCTCCACGGGGCGAGCCGGCGCACGACGCGATGACCTGGTCGAACGCGCGGTCGATCGAGTAGGTGAATCCGCTGCGCTTCTCCGATTTTCGCAACGAACGTCCGACGTGCAACTCGTCGAAAACGATCACCGTCCTCCGCCGCGGCGAAAACCACGGCATCGTCGCCAGTTCTTCGTGCGGCCACGGAAAAATCCCGTGGCGATACGCGTCGCGCAGCGTCTCGACGCTGAGGTCATCGCCGATGGCGACGACGTCGCCACGCACGTAGCGAGGATCAGGAAAGCGCGATTTCACGGCAATTTCGTGGCGAGTGTCGCACGAGGAATTCGCGGGCTTTCGTTTGCGCGGCAGGACATCGCGGCGGCAAAAAGCGCGATCACAGCGCCAACGTTAACGCATCTCCGGCCGCGTCGACTACCACGTTGCCGCCATCCTGCAACTTGCCGAAGAGGATGGCGTCGACGAGCGGTTCCTTGATTTTCGAGTGAATCAGCCGAGCCATCGGGCGCGCTCCGAAGGCGCGGTCGTAGCCGTTTTTCGCCAGCCAGGCGCGGGCGGGCTCGGTCAATTCGAGAGTGACGTTCTTCGCGCGGAGCTGCACGCGAAGTTCGTCGATGAACTTGTCGACGACGCGTTCCGTTATTTCGAACGACAGCGGCTCGAAGGCGATCCAGGCATCGAGGCGGTTGCGGAATTCGGGCGTGAACGTGCGCTCGATGGCGCCACGCCCTTTGCCCTTGGCGCCGCTGTTGTTGCCGAAGCCCATCGAGGCGTCGCTCATCTCGCGCGCGCCGGCGTTGGTGGTCATGATCAGGATCACGTTGCGGAAGTCGGCTTTCTTGCCGTTGTTGTCGGTCAGCGTGGCGTGATCCATGACTTGAAGAAGGATCGAGAAAAGATTTGGATGCGCCTTCTCGATTTCGTCGAGCACTAACACGGCGTACGGCGTTTTCGTGATGGCGTCGGTGAGCAGGCCGCCCTGATCGAAGCCGACGTAGCCGGGCGGTGCGCCGATGAGACGCGAGACGGTGTGCGGCTCCATGTACTCCGACATGTCGAAGCGGATGAACTCGACGCCGAGACTCACGGCCAGCTGCCGCGCCAGTTCCGTTTTGCCGACGCCGGTCGGGCCGGAGAAAAGGAATGAGCCGACCGGCTTCTCCGGATGGCCGAGGCCGGAGCGGGAAATCTTGATCGCGTTAACCACCTGATCGACGGCGTGGTCCTGTCCGTAGATGGCGCGCTTCAGATCGGCGTCGAGCCCTTGCAGCCGTTCCTTTTCGGAGATGGCCACGGTGCGCGGCGGAATCTTGGCCATGCGCGCGACGACGTATTCGACGTCGTCGATTCCGATGATTGAGGCAGGGACGAGGGATAAGGGATGAGGGGACGATGTCGCGTCGGAACCAAGAGTAGAGGCAGAACTACTCGCCGTCCCTCGTCCCTCATCCCTTGGCCCTGTTCTCATGATGCGCGCGCGCGATCCCGCCTCGTCGAGCACATCGATCGCTTTGTCGGGCAGATGGCGGTCGTGCATGTATTTCGCGGAAAGCTCGGCGGCCAGTTTCAGCGCGTCGTCGGTGAAGGAGACGTTGTGATGTTTCTCGTAGTACGACTTGAGGCCCTTCAGAATCTCGATCGTTTCATCGACGCTCGGTTCGCCGATCTCGATTTTCTGGAAGCGGCGAGCCAGCGCGCGGTCGCGTTCGAAGGATGACTTGTATTCAGAATAGGTAGTCGATCCGATGCAGCGCAGCTTCCCCGAGGCGATGGCAGGTTTCAGGATGTTGGAGGCGTCCATCGTGCCGCCACTCACGGCGCCGGCGCCGACGATGGTGTGGATCTCGTCGATGAAAAGAATCGCATCCGGCTTCGCCAGCAGCGCGCTGACGACCGCTTTCAACCGCTGCTCGAATTCGCCACGATACTTCGTGCCCGCGAGGACGGCGCCCATGTCGAGCGACCAGACCACGGCATCCTTCAGCACCGCCGGAACCTCATTCTTCGTGATCTTCAGCGCCAGACCTTCGGCGATCGCCGTCTTGCCGACGCCCGGCTCGCCGACGAACAGCGGGTTGTTCTTGCGGCGGCGGCAGAGGATCTGGACGGTCCGCTCCAGCTCCGGCGCGCGGCCGATGAGCGGATCGATGTCGCCCTTTTCGGCGCGCTCGTTGAGGTTGACGGCGAAGAGCTTGAGCGGATCGCCGGTCTGCTCGGCGGCGCCTTCTCCATCGCCCACGAACGCCGGATTCGGCGCGGGGGTGTCTTTGCTGATGCCGTGCGAGAGGTACTGCAAGACATCGAGCTTGTTCACGCCCTGGCTGCGAAGCAGGTAGACCGCCTGCGAACGCTCCGCCTGATAAATCGCCGCGAGCATCTGCCCGGTATCGACTTCCTTCTGGCCTGATGACTGCGCGTGAAGCTGCGCGTACTGAACGATCCGCTGCAGCATCGCGGTCAGCACCGGCTGCACTTCGGCATCGTCCGCGAGTTGCTCGAGCGTGCGGTTCATGAAGTCGTCGAGCTGCTTGCGGAGGATGTCGACGTCGCCGCCACATGCCCGGATGCATTCGCGCACGTCGCGGTCGTGGAGCAGCGCGTAGAGGAGATGTTCGAGCGTCACGTATTCGTGGCGCCGCTTCAATGCTTCATTCAGGGCGAATTCGAAAGACTTCTGCAACTGGCGGGCGATCATGATTTGCGGGCAGTAGAACCGCGTACGAGGCGGGCGGATTTCGTCATGCCGGCTCCATGGTCGCCAGGAGCGGAAACTCCTGTTCGCGCGCCAGGGCGATGGTCTTTTCGACCTTCATCTCGGCCACTTCGAAGGTGTAGATGCCGGCCACGCCAATCCCCTGCAGATGCACGTTCAGCATGACCTGAATCGCCTGCTCCTCGGGCATATTGAAGACCGACGCCAGCACCCAGACCACGAACTCCATGGTGGTGTAGTCGTCGTTGTGCAGGAGTACTTTGAAGAGCGTAGGCTCGTCGGTTTTTTCCTCGCTCTCGGCAGCCGGCGCTTCGTCGAGCTCTGCGGAAGGGAGCATGAGAGATGTTAATCCGCCGATGACGCAGATGGGACGGAGATCACTCCGGGCTGGACTTCCACCGGCTCCGCGCCGCGCTGAAAGAGCCGCGCAGTTTTTTCGCCGAGGAGGGTGATCACATTGTTCTCGACCTGAAGGATCGAGCCCTCGCGCAGTCCGATCACCGGGCCGTCGTTCTCCTCGAGGTATTCGCGGATCCGTTCTTCGCGCGTTTCGCCACGGTGTGTTGAATGAGGATCGGGATCGAGGTAGTGCGGGTTGATCTGAAGGTCGACGAGGCCGAGCGCGGCGAACGACGGCGGCTCAACGATCGGCATGTCGTTGGTGGTCTGCATCGTCGGGGCAGCGATGACCGTTCCTGCGCTGGAGCCGAGGTAGGGGAGACCGGCGCGGACGCGGTCGCGGATCGTGGTGAGGAGGTTGCGATCGTAAAGCGTCTTCAGCAATCGGAACGTATTGCCGCCTCCGACAAAGATGGCATCCGCACGATCGAGATCATCGATGCCGATCACGTCGAGATCCATCCGGGCCAAGCGCTCACGAACTTTCGTCATGTACGCGTCGTGATCGTGCGCGGCGAAGGGCACGAACGCCACGCGCCGCGCGCCGCCGAGGAATGCACGCATGGCGGATTCGGGATGATCGAGGTAGACGTAGCCGTGGACATTCGAGGAAGAGATCAGAAGAAGGCGCATGTTGTGCGGAGTCTATGATCGCCGCCCTCCTTTTTGCTGCCGTGACGATGACGAAGCCGCTGCCGCCGCCCGATCTGAAGACGCCTCCCGCCGGCGCACAGACGAGCGCGGACGGATTGGTGTCGAAGGTGCTCGAAGCCGGAACGGCGGGCGAGCATCCGGGCGACGCTGACTTCGTCCACATCCACTACGCGGTCTGGAAAGCGAGCGACGGCTCGGTCATCGACTACACGCGGACGGAAGTCCCGACGTTCGTGGAGATGTACAAGCTGCTGCCGGGGATGCGCGAGATGTTCAAGCAGATGTCGCCCGGCCAGAAACTCCGCGCCTGGATCCCCGCATCCCTCGGCGGCGGCAAGATCAAAGAGGGCGATACGTTCGTCGTCGACGGCGAGTTGGTGGACATCGTCCATCCGCCGACGACGCCGGCCGATGTGGCCGCGGCGCCCGCGGACGCGATCAAAACTCGGTCCGGACTGGCGTACAAAATCCTGCGTCCCGGAACGGGAACGATCCATCCGAGGTCGCGCGGCAAGGTGCTCGTTCACTACAGCGGCTGGACGACGGACGGGCGGATGTTCGACAGCTCTATCGTGAAAGGCGAGCCGATGGAGTTGTCGCTCGACCGAGTTATCCCAGGCTGGACGGAAGGGTTGCAGCTGATGACAGAAGGGGAGCAGGTGCGCTTCTGGATCCCGCAGAAGCTCGCGTACGAAGGCGCGGCGGGGATGCCGTCGGGGATGCTGGTGTTCGATGTGGAGCTGGTGAAAGTTCGTTAAAGGCTTTTCACCACAGAGGCACAGAGGACACTGAGATGGGATTTCTCTGTGTCTCTGTGGTGAAATCACTCGCTCCCGATCACCCACTTCTCGTACGAATCCCCCGGCAGCTCGCGGATGAAGCGCGACGGCTCCATCAGGATGTCCAGTCCGCCGCGGTCGCGGGCCATGACCGGGAAGACGAGATACAGCTCCTGCTTGGCGCGCGTCACGGCGACGTAGAACAGACGGCGCTCTTCTTCTTCGCCGGGGATGACGATCTCGACGTCAGGGACGAGGGAAGAGGGACGAGGGAGTTCCGATTCGGGCGAGCTGGATGAGGGATGCGGAATCTCCTCGGGCATCTCGTCGATCGCGAGATCCACCCGTCCCTCGTCCCTCGTCCCTCGTCCCTGAACTAATGCGTCCGTCAGCTCGAACGCCTCGTGCAGCTCCTTCGGCTTCACGCGCACGATGCCGCCGGGGACTCGAAGCGCGCGTTGTGAGGGGAAGCGTCCGTCGGCGAGCCAGATCACGAAGACGATGCGCCACTCCAATCCCTTGGCCTGATGGACTGACGACAGCACGATCTTTTCGTCCTCGGGGCCGACCACTGCCACGTCCTCGCCGGCGATCGGATTGGCCAGCGCGACTTCGTCGAGGAACGCGTTCGTGTCGTCGTAGCGCAGCGCGTACTGCGAGAGCTGCTCGAGATCATCGAGCCGCGCCTGCGAGTTGGCGAATTTTGCGCGCGCGTAGTCGGCGTAGCCGTGCTCGACGATCAGGCGGATCGACTCCGACGGATTGTGCTGCATCGATTCGCTGCTGATGACGCTAAGCACGTCGCGAAGATGTTTGAGACTCGATCCGGCGCCTCTCCGGGAGTGGGGAGTCGGGGGTCGGGCGTCGGAGCTTTGTTCTCGATCTCCGTTTCTCTCCGACACCCGACCCCCGACACCCGACCCACCAAGAAACGCATCCAGCGGATTCTGCGCCGTTCCGATTCTCGCCCAGACCTCGGCGGCGGTCTTCTCGCCGACCTTCGGATAAAGCTTCATCACGCGCTTCCACGACAGCTCGTCACGCGCGTTGGTGACGATCTTCAGATACGCGATGACGTCCTTGATGTGAGCCTGCTCGAAGAAGCGGATGCCGGAGCGGATCTCGTACGGAATCAGCCGGCGCGACAACTCCATCTGCAACTCCAGCGACTGGTAGTGCGAGCGATAGAGCACGGCGATGTCGCCGAACGATTCGCCCTCGTCGCGAAGTTCGAGGATGCGCTGAGCGATGAAGGAGGCCTGCTCGGAAACATCGTCGACGCCGACCACCGCGGGATCCGGACCATCGCCGCGGACGGCCTGCAATTCCTTGCGAAACTGGAATCGGTTCTGCGCGATCGAGGCGTTGGCGAGACTCAGGATCTGGCGCGTCGACCGGTAGTTAATCTCCAGCTTGTAGATCTTCGCTTCGGGGAATCGCAGCGGAAAGGTGATGATGTTTTCGAACGACGCGCCGCGAAACGAGTAGATCGATTGGGCGTCGTCGCCGACCATCATCACGTTTCTTCGCACTTCCGCCATCTTGTCGACGACCTCGGCCTGCAGTTTGTTCGTGTCCTGATATTCGTCGACGAGGATGTATCGATACCGCCGCTGCAACGCCGCGCTGACGTCGGGATAGTCGTCGAGCAGCAGCTTCCAGTTGACGAGCAAGTCGTCGAAATCCATCGCGTTCGCTTCGCGCTTCCGCTCTTTGTAGCGTCGGAAAACGTTGATCATCTCGTCGCGATAAATCCCGAAATGCGGGTAGTTGTTTTCGAGGTGCAGCTCCAGCGGCGTGCGCGTGTTGATCAGGTAGGAGTAGATGTCGATGAGAACGTCGCCCTTCGGAAAACGCTTTTCGAGAGTGGCAATCCCAAGAGAGGAAATCGCCGATTCCATCATCTCCTTCGCATCCTCGGCATCGAGAATGGTGAAGGTCGATCGATAGCCGATCGTGTCCGCGTGCTGACGCAGCAGCCGGTTGCCAATGGAGTGAAACGTGCCGCCCCACATGCGCCGCGTGTCGATGGTGACGAGCTGCTCGACGCGGCTGAGCATCTCCTTCGCCGCTTTGTTCGTGAAGGTGAGGAGAAGGATGTCGGAGGGATCGACGCCATCTTCGATCAGCCGCGACACGCGATAGGTGAGCGCGCGGGTCTTGCCGCTGCCGGCACCGGCGATGACGAGCATCGGTCCCTCGCCGGCCATGACGACGTCGAGCTGCTCCTGATTGAGCTCGTCCTCGTAGCGAACGCGATACTGCTTCTGGGCCTTCGCCGGTTGTTTGAGCGTGTAACGACGGATCTTCTCGGCCACCTAGAAAGCGTAGCAGGTGATGCGTAGCAGGCGAGCGACTGGGACGATCAGGCCAGAGCCGGAACGTTCCCTTCCTGCAGCAGGCGGAGATCGGTCTGCACCATCTCGCGGACGAGCTCGGGGAAGCTGTACGTCGGCTGCCATCCCAGAACGTCGCGCGCTTTGCTGGCATCGCCGACGAGGAGATCGACTTCGGCGGGGCGGACGAAGCGCTCGTCGATTTTCACGTACTGCTGGTAGTCGAGTCCCAGCTCGTTGAAGGCGAGCTCGCAGAATTCGCGGACCGTGTGCGTCTCGCCGGTGGCCACGACGAAATCGTCCGGCTCCGGCTGTTGCAGCATGAGGTGGATGGCGCGGACGTAATCGGCGGCGTGGCCCCAGTCGCGCTTCGCCTCGAGATTGCCGAGTCGCAGCTCGTCGGCGCGGCCGAGCTTGATCCTGGCGGCGGTGCTGGTGATCTTGCGCGTCACGAATTCGAATCCGCGCCGCGGCCCTTCGTGATTGAAGAGGATGCCGCTGGCCGCGAACATGCCATACGCCTCGCGGTAATTGCGCGTCAGCTCGAACCCCGCCACCTTGCTGATTCCGTACGGGCTGCGCGGATGGAAACGCGTGTCTTCCGTCTGCGGCACGTCGCGCACTTTGCCGAACATCTCGCTCGATCCGGCGAAGTAGAAGCGGCATCCGGGGCGCAACTCGCGAAGCGCGGCCAGCATGTAGTGCGTGCCGTTGATGTTCGTGTTGAGCGTGGAGAAGCCGTCGATGAAGCTCTCGGCCACGAAGCTCTGCGCCGCGAGGTGGTAGCACTCGTCGAACGCATTGCGGCTGATCACGCTGAAGATGCTGGGGTAACTTTCCAGGCTGGCGGGATGCAGGATCAGCCGGTCGAGCAGGTGCCCGATGCGGCCGAAGCGGCTTGCGGGAGCCTCGAGCGCAACGCGCCGCACGAGACCGTGCACCTCGTAGCCGAGGTCGAGGAGGTGCTCGGCCAGATAGCTGCCGTCCTGTCCGGTGATGCCGGTGATCAGCGCTTTTTTCATTTTCCGAACGAGCGATTATCCCATCATCCTGCGCGCCACATGACACTTGTCATCCGTATCTGCTGACGATCCGCACGGGCCATGGGCTTCGCACGAGCCGATACTGGCCGCCATGAAACGCTTGCTCTTCGCGATCCTTCTTCTCGCCGCCCCACTTTTTGCGCAGCAGACAGCCATTACCAACGTCCGCCTCTTCGACGGGACGAAGGTCATCCCGCACGCGACGGTTTTGATCGACGGAACCCGCATCGCGGCCGCCGGCGCGACTGTGGCCGTGCCGAAGGATGCGAATGTCATCGACGGCAATGGCAAGACGCTTTTGCCGGGGCTGATCGATTCGCACACGCATGTTTTTCCGGGCAGCCTGGAGCGCGCGCTGCGCTTTGGCGTGACGACGGAGCTGGACATGTTCACGTCGCTGCGCACGCTCGACCCGCTGCGCGCCGAGCAGGCCAAAGGTTCTGTTACCAATCGCGCCGATGTCTATTCGGCGGGCACGCTGGTCACGGTCGCGGGCGGACACGGCAGCGAGTATTTCCCGATCCCGACGTTCAAGACGGGCGACGATCCGCAGGCGTTCGTCGATGCGCGGATCGCGGAAGGTTCGGACTACATCAAGCTGATCGTGGAGACGGGAGAAGCGTACGGGATGAAGCTGCCGACGCTTTCGAAGAGCGATCTGACCGCGCTTATCGCCGCGGCGCACAAGCGCGGCAAGATGGCGGTGGTTCACATCTCCACGTTGGCCGGTGCGCGCGACGCCATCGACGCCGGCGCGGATGCGCTCGTCCACATTTTCGCGGACAAGGTTCCTGACGCCGGCTTCGGCGCGTTCGTGGCCGCGCATCACGCCTTCGTCGTGCCGACGCTGACGGTGAACGAGAGCACGACCGGCATCGGCAGCGGGACGTCGCTGAACACGGACGCCCATCTCGCGCCGTACCTGAATGCGGATGAGATGACGAACCTGAAGACGTCGTTCCCGAAAGCGAAAGACCTCAGCCTTGACAATGCGTACGCAGCCGTTCGGCAGTTGAAGGCCGCGGGCGTTCCGATCCTGGCCGGCACCGATGCGCCGAATCCCGGTACCGCGCACGGCGCGAGCATGCATCGCGAGATGGAGCTGCTGGTGAGGTCGGGCCTGACGCCGCTCGAGGCGCTGACGGCGGCGACGTCGCTGCCGGCGAAGCAGTTCAAGTTGAACGATCGCGGCCGCGTCGCCGCGGGACTTCGCGCCGATCTGCTGCTGGTCGACGGCGATCCGACCACCGACATCCTGGCCACGCGCAACATCGCCGGCGTCTGGAAAAACGGCGCGATGCTGGACCGCAAGCCGGAGCCGAAACGGGTCGAGGCGGCGCCCGTTGCGGCTGTCGTTCCGAACGTCGGCGACGGCATGATCAACAACTTTGACTCCGGCGATACGAAGCCCGCCTTTGGTTCCGGCTGGGACGTTTCGACCGATTCCATCGCCGGCGGCAAGTCGACAGCGTCGATGGACGTCGTCGCAGGCGGCGCGAACGGCACGCCGAAATCGCTGCACATCCACGCCGACACGCAGCCCGGTTTCATGTTCCCGTGGGCGGGTGCGATGCTGATGCTCGGCGCGACGCCGATGCAGCCGGTCGACTTGTCGTCGAAGAGCGGGCTGTCGTTCTTTGCCAAAGGCGACACCGAGATCCGCGTCATGCTCTTCGCAGCCAGCACCGGCCGCATCCCGCGTCAGACCACCGTCCATGCCGGAGCCGACTGGACCGCCATCACGTTGCCGTGGATTGCCTTCAACACCGATGGCAAAGACGTGCAGATGCTGGTGTTCTGCGGTCCGGACAAAGGCACGGTCGACTTTGCGATCGACGAGTTGAGGTTGAAGTGACTCAAGGCTTTCAACCACAGAGACACAGAGATCACGGTCTGTGGCCTCTGAGTCTCTGTGGTGAAAACAATAGACTATGACCATGACCCCCGAACGCGATTACGCCGGCTGGACCAAGTACATCTGGCTGATCTACATCGTGCCGTTCGCCGGCTATCCGGTCGTGGCGCATGCGAGCGCGGGGCAGATCGCGCTGACATGGTTTGCCACCGCGGTATTCACCGTCATTTACCTGGCCGGCTATCGCATCCGCGGCCGTCGCCTGCTCTGGATCATCGCCCCCATCACCGCCCTCGGCGTCGCGTTCATGCCGGTCAACTACGGTGCGGGCGCGTTCTTCATTTTCGCGGCGTCGTTCGCCGGAAACACCGGCGGCGTGCGCAAGGCCTTCTCCATCATCGGCCTCGTCCTTCTCGTGCTGCTGGTGGATGTGCTGGTGATCGGACTGAGTCCGCTGCTCTGGTGGTGGGCGGCGTTCTTCACGGTCGTCATCGGCGCGGTGAACGCGCATTTCGCACAAGTCGGCCAGGCCAACAGGCGTCTGGCAATGGCGCAGGAGGAAATCGAGCATCTGGCGAAGGTCGCCGAGCGCGAACGGATCGCCCGCGATCTCCACGACGTCCTCGGCCACACCCTTTCGCTGATCATCCTGAAGTCGGAGCTGGCCTCGAAGCTGGCGGATCGCTATCCGCAACGCGCTCGCGATGAGATCCGCGACGTCGAACGGATCTCGCGCGAAGCATTGTCGGAGGTGCGGCAGGCCGTGCGCGGATATCGTGCGGGATTGCAGCATGAGCTCGATGGCGCGACGGCGATGTTGCGCGCGGCGTCGATCGAGCTGACGGCGGAGTTCGAGCCGGTGCCGCTGGCGGCCGGGCAGGAAGCGATCCTGGCGCTGGCTTTGCGCGAAGCGGTGACGAACGTGGTCCGCCATTCGGACGCCTCACATTGCACGATCGCACTTCATCGCGTCGCCGACGACATCCGACTCACGGTTTCCGACGACGGGCGAGGCGGCGGACGCGAAGACGGAGCCGGCATATCCGGCATGCGCGAACGCATCACGGCCCTCGGCGGCTCCGTGGCGCGCGATGGCTCGCACGGCACGACGCTCACCGTCACGCTGCCGCTCGCCGGTGGCCTGCAATCGGTCAGCGCAATCGAGCGCTCGGCATGATTCGCGTCGTCATCGCCGAGGATCAGGCCATGGTTCTCGGCGCGCTCTCCGCGCTGCTGGAAATCGAATCCGACATCGAAGTCGTGGCGCGCGCCCGCAGCGGTGACGAGGCGCTCGATCTCGTTCGCACGCATCGCCCCGATGTCCTGCTGACCGACATCGAGATGCCGTCGAAGACCGGTCTCGAGGTCGCGCAACTCGTTCGCGATGAGCACTTGCCGACGCGCGTGGTGATCCTGACGACGTTCGCCCGCGGCGGCTATCTTCGCCGTGCTCTCGAAGCAGGAGCGTCGGGATATCTGCTCAAGGATTCACCGGCAGAACAGCTTGCGAATGCGATCCGGCGCGTGCATGCAGGCGGCCGTGCCGTCGATCCGGAGCTGGCCACAGAGGCGTGGAGCGAGCCCGATCCGTTGACGGACCGCGAGCGGCAAGTGCTGCGGCTGGCAGGCGAAGGTCAGGCCACAGGCGAAATCGCCGAGTCGCTGCATTTGTCCGAAGGGACCGTGCGCAACTATCTTTCCGAGGCGATCAGCAAGCTCGGCGCGCAGAACCGCGTCGAAGCTGCGCGGGTCGCGCGAGAAAAAGGATGGCTTTGAACCACAGAGACACAGAAAGAGCCAACCTCTGTGCTCTCTGTGCCTCTGTGGTGAAGTGACTTCCTCGCAACGAAGAGCCCGATTCGCCCCTCCCAGAAATCCTGTATCCCGTTTTTGCATTCAAATGTCGTCATGAAACGAATCGCTCTCGCACTTGCAATCGTCGCCGCGGCTGGATGCTCGTCATCGCCGCAGCAGAAGACGCAGCCCGCGCCGCAGCCGGCGTCCTATGCGCCGTCATACGCATTCGACATGGGCTCCTCGCCCGTGGGCGTCATCCCCTCGGCGTTGTTGCGCGACGCGACGCGCAACAAAGATGTCGAGGTTTCGATCGAGTATCCGACGCGCGGCACCGGCCCCTTTCCGATCATCATTTTTTCGCCCGGCTACGGCGGATCGAGCCATACGTACGAGGCGCTGATCTCGTACTGGACGAGCTACGGCTACGTTTGCATCCGGCCGATGCACGCCGACTCAGGCGCGCTGCGCGACACGATGAACGACCTGTTGCAGATGAAGCCGCAGGATTCACGGCCGGGTCATCGCGACCGCACCAAGCCGAAGCCGGACACCGCCGCGCGCAACCGGCCGAATCTCGCCGAGGCGATCTGGGACAAGGAGCGTGAGCCGCAGTGGCGCGACCGCGTCCGCGACATCACCGTCATCCTCGATTCGCTCAACGATCTTGAAAAGACTTACCCCGAGTTGGCCGGCAAGATGGACCACGCGAACATCGGCGTCGGCGGCCATTCGTACGGCGCGTTCACGGCCGTGCTCGTCGGCGGCGCGAAGACGTTCAGCAATCCGCCTGTGTCGGGCGGCGATCCTCGCGTCAAAGCGATCGTGGCGATGTCGCCGCAGGGAGTGGCGGCAAATCGCGGCCTGACTGCGGAATCGTGGCGCGACGTACATGTGCCGGCGATGTTTATGACCGGCACGCGCGACTACGGCGCGAACGAGACGGAGAGTCCCGACTGGCGCCGCACCGCGTACGAGAATTCGCCGGCTGGCGACAAGTACTTCGTCCTGATCCGCAACGCCGGCCACATGACTTTCACCGGCCTGGCCTCGGGCCTCGGCGATCAACAGCAGCCCGACCGGACGCGCGACAACCCGATGATCGATCCACGCACGGGGCAAGTCCTGAACGGCGTACCGCAGGACACCAGCAACCGAGGCGGCATGGTCAGCGACCGCGGTACGTTCGGCTCGATCCGTTCGATCTCGCTGATGTTCTGGGACGCATACCTGAAAAATAAATCTGACGCGAAAGCGCTCCTCGATCCTGTCAAGTACGCCGGCAGCGTGGAGTTTTCGCGGAAGTAGCACAGGAGTGCGGCGTCTCGCCTGCATCCGCCGGGCGTCCTCGCCCGGCGGTGGTTTCTGTGCAAGCTAAGGACGAGTGCACGTTCAAGTTTGCCGAGCATTCATAGAAACCGCCGTCGGGCGAGACGCCCGCCGGATGCAGGCGAGGACGCCCGCACTACACTGTCGCGCTATCATCGGCCGAAGCGTCCACGTCTCAACTCTGCGGTTAGAATTCCCCTCCCTTACGTATGTCTGAAGACGTCACCTCGCTCCGCACCGACTGGACGACCACGTCGGTCGAGGAAGCGAAGCTGCTGCGGAGACTTACCGAACAGCGGTTCGAGAGCGACCAGCTGCGCGTTCTCGGCAGCGCGGTCCGCGTGGCGGGGCAGGGGATCGCCATCATGACGCCCGCCGTCGAGGCGCTCGGACCGCGCATCGCATTCGTCAACGACGGGTTCTGCGCGATATACGGACGGCCGCGCGAAGAGATCATCGGCGAGACGCCGGTAGCGTTCGGCATCGTCGAGCGGCATCAGGCTATCTTTCACTCGCTGCTGCAGCACGTCTTCGCGCGTCAGGCCTTTGCAGCCGAGGCCACCGCGCAGAGGAAGGATGGGCAGGAGTTCGAGCTCGACATGCAGCTCGTACCGGTCGAGGACGGCGGCCAGCTGACGCATTGGGTCGCGTTTCTGCGCGACGTCACCGACAGCCGCAACGAGATCGTCGCGCTGAAGCATCAGGCCATGCACGACGGCCTGACCGATCTTCCGAATCGGATGATGCTGTTCGATCGCCTTGCCGAGGCGCTCGAAGCGGCGCGCAGCGACGGACGGTTGATCGCGCTGCTGCTGATGGATCTCGATCGCTTCAAAGAGGTCAACGACACCTTCGGTCACCACTTTGGCGATGTGCTCCTCAAGCAGGTCGCCTTCCGCCTGCGCAATCAACTGCACGTCGATGACACCGTGGCCCGCCTCGGCGGCGACGAATTCGCGATCGTGCTGACCTCCGCGATCGATCCGAATGCCGTCGCCATGACCGCGCGGCGCATTCTCAATTCGCTGCAGCAGCCGTTCGTCGTGGAAGGGCAGGTGTTGGAGGTCGGCGCGTCGATCGGCATCGCGCTCTATCCACAGCACGGCAGCGACGCGCGCACGCTCATGCGCCGCGCCGATGTGGCCATGTACGCGACCAAGCAGTCCAATGCCGGCTTCACGTTTCACGAGCGCGACGAGCCGGAGTCGCGCGTGCCCGATCAACTCTCGCTCGTGGTCGAAATGCGCACCGCCATCGAGCGCAATGAGTTCGAGCTTTACTACCAGCCGAAGCGCCATCTCCACAGCGGCCTGGTCACGCGCGTCGAGGTGCTGATCCGCTGGAACCATCCGCGTCGCGGTCTGCTCATGCCGGTCAGCTTCGTCCCGATCGCGGAACGGACAGGCCTCATTAAACCGATGACCGACTGGATTCTCGACAAGGCACTTCAGCAATGCCGCGAATGGCAGGATGCCGGCGCGCCGATCCACGTCGCGGTCAACGTCTCCGCGAAAAGTCTGCTCGAGGAGACACTGCCGTCGAAAGTGCAGTCGCTGCTCGACAAGTGGAACATCGACCCGCGCTTCCTCAAGATCGAGATCACGGAGAGCAGCATCATGGCCGACCCGGCCCACGCGCTGGCCATCATGTCGATGCTGCAATCGATGGGCGTGCGGCTGTCGGTCGACGATTTCGGCACCGGCTATTCGTCGCTCACGCATCTCCGCCAGCTGCCGATCGACGAGATCAAGATCGATAAGGCCTTCGTGTTGGGAATGCTCACCAGCGACGCCGACGCCGCCATCGTCCGCACCGTCATCGACCTCGCGCACAACCTCGGCAAGCAGGTTTGCGCCGAGGGCGTCGAGGATGCCGAGACGTTGCGGCGACTCGAAGAGATGGGGTGTGATCTCGCGCAGGGCTACTACATCAGCCACGCCGTCCCCGCCGCCGCGCTGATGACCTGGCTGACCGAAAACTCCTGGGGTCTAAAGAGGATGTAGCAAATCGCATCCTTCATAATCACCTCATGCGCATCCGCGTCGGCACCAGCGGCTACAGCTACAAAGAATGGAAGGGAACGTTTTATCCCGACGATCTCCCGGCCGCGAAGATGCTGCCGTTTTACGGCGAGCGCTTCGACTCCGTCGAGATCAACAACACCTTCTATCGGATGCCGGACGCGAAGATGGTCGCGAAGTGGGGCGAGCAGGTTCCGGACGGATTCACGTTCGTGCTCAAAGCGCCGCAACGGATTACGCATCAGAAAAAACTCGCGGATGCATCCGCCGACGTCCGCTACCTCTTCGAGGCTGCTGCGACGCTCGGTACGAAGCAAGGTCCGATTCTTTTTCAGCTTCCGCCCTATCTGAAAAAGGACGCGCCGCGATTGCATGAATTTGTCGCCGAGCTGCCGGAGCAGGGAAGAGTCGCCTTCGAGTTTCGCCACGCCTCCTGGTTCGACGACGAGGTCTACGCCATCCTGCGCCAGCGCGACATCGCGCTCTGCGCCGCCGACACCGACGAGGTCACCGACGTCGAATCGCTCCTCGTGCCGACCGCGTCGTGGGGCTACATGCGGCTGCGACGCACTGAGTACAGCGCGGGCGAGCTGGAAGCGTGGGCCGAACGTGTGCAGCGGCAGGCGTGGGACGACGCCTACGTCTTTTTCAAGCACGAGGACGAAGGCAAAGGGCCGCGCTTCGCCGTGCAGTTCCGAGGGTTGCTTCGTTAACGGGTTCGTTGACGGCGCGGCGCACCATCGCTAACCTTCGCAGCCGTGTCGCTGCTGCGGAGCTTGATGGTTTTCTCGACGCTGCTCACATTGAAGTACGTGAGCAAACTCTTTTATCGCCACGACTTCGGATGGGTCGGCGACGTCCCGCCGGAGCCATGGAAGCACATCCGGCTGGTCGCCTTCCTCAATCACACCAGCCTCTTCGAACCCGTTTTCCTCGGCGGCGTCCCGAATAGTTTCGTGTGGCGGCTGGCCGCACATGGCGTCGTGCCGGCGGCCGACAAAACCACCGGCCGTCCGCTGGTCGGCATGATCTTCAAGTTTGTCGCGCATCACGTCGTGGCCATCACGCGCGAGCGCGACCACACCTGGTTCGAGCTCCTCAACAAAATCGATCCGCACTCGATGGTCATCATCCTGCCCGAGGGGCGGATGAAGCGTGAGAACGGGCTCGATCTCCATGGGAATCCGATGAGCGTGCGCGGCGGCATCGCCGACATCCTGCTAGCCATGAAGCAGGGGAGGATGCTCATCGCCTACAGCGGCGGACTGCATCACGTGCAATTCCCCGGCGGGTTCCCGCGCATTTTCAAGACCGTCCGGCTGCGGCTGGAGATCGTCGACATCGCTGCGTACATCGACGAGATGATGCGCAACGGCGGCGCCGATCAGTTCAAGAAAAACGTGATGCGCGATCTCGACCGGCGCCGCGATTTTTACTGCCCCGAAGAACCGCTGCGCAAGACCGCCTGAAACTCGTCGAGCGGCATCGGCTTGCTGAAGAGGAAGCCCTGGATGTAGTCGCACCCCATGTCGCGCAGAAATTCGAGCTGATCGCGATGCTCGATTCCTTCCGCGATCACTTTCATTTCCAGCTCGTGCGCCAGATCGATCATCGACTTCGTGATCGCCCGCGCGCGCTGATCGGATGACAGTGGCGCGACGAATGTCGCCGGAACCTTCAAGCCGTCGAGCGGAAAACGAAGAAGGTGCTCGACCGAGGAATGTCCGGTGCCGAAGTCGTCGAGCCAGAGCTGTACGCCGAGCTCTTTCATCTCGTCGAGCACATGCTTCGTCTGCTTCGGATGCTCGATGTAGCTCACTTCCGTGATCTCGATGTTGATCTTGTGCAGATCGTTGCCGCAGCCCGTGACGAGCTTGTGCAGCCGCTGCAGGAAGTTCCCCTCCTGAAACTCGCGCGGCGAGAGGTTCACGTTGAGATGCACATTCGAGCCGCCATCCTTCTGCCAGACCGCGGCGTCGGCGTAGGCGCGATGCATCGTCCAGGAGTCGAGGCGGAAAAGGTCCGGGCCTTCCTCTGCTGCCTGGGTCAGCGGCACCGCGCTGCGGATCTCGCCCGTTTGCCGTTGCGCCCGCAACAGCGCCTCGGCGCTGACGATCCGCCGCGACTCCAGCTCGTGAATCGGCTGATAGAAGAGGACGAGCTGATCCTGATCGAGCGCGCGGCGCACGCCGGAACGCGGTGCGGATTTCACCATCAGGGCCGCTTACTTGCGCATTAGCTGCCAGGCGGCGAGGGCAATACCGGCCAGTGCCAGCATAACCAGCAGCTGGTTCTCGGCCACCGTCGACCAGATCGACTTCTGCGGCTTCGCCTTCGCCTGCATCGCGTTCATCTGCATGCGCTGCGGCGTGCCCTTCATCGAGTCCGAGACGGCGCGCTTGAACGAATCGAGCGTGCGCGGCTCGTCAGTCGGAGC
>JAFAOU010000046.1 GCA_019247495.1 Acidobacteriota bacterium | reverse complement strand
CCCCTTCACGCTCCCCACCATCAATCCCGCCATGTAATACCGCTGCAGAACCAGGAAGAGGAGAAGCACCGGCAGCACCGTCACCACCGCGCCGGCCATCATCAGCTCGACGTCGAGGACGTGCTCGCCGAGGAGGTTGGCCAGGGCCACGGGGAGCGTGTGGTGCGACTGGTTGGAGAGGATGATCAGCGGCCACATGAAGTCGTTCCACGTCGACATGAACATGAACGTGGCCAGCGTGGCCAGGATCGGCCGCGCCAGCGGCATCACCACAGACCAGTAGATGCGGAACTCCCCGGCTCCGTCGATGCGCGCGGCTTCGAGCAACTCCTGCGGCACGGCGAGCATGAACTGCCGGATCAGGAAGATGCCGAACACGGTCACCATCGACGGGATGATCACGCCCCAGTAGGTGTTGACGAGGTGCAGATTCTTCATCAGCAGAAACAGCGGCAGCATCCCCACCTGCGGCGGGACGATGATCGCGGTGAGCAGGAAGCCGAACATCCGCTCGCGACCTCCGAACCGCAGCTTGGCGAACGCGTAGCCGGCCATCGATCCGAAGAGCACCGAGGAGATGGTCACGAGCGACGCGACGATGGCGCTGCTCAGGAATGCACGCCCGATGTTGAGCCGTAAAAACAACGACCGGTACTGCGCGAAGGTCGGTGCATGCGGGAGCAGGTGCGGCGGAAACGTCGTCGCTTCGCCGCTGGACATGAGCGATGCGGAGAGCATCCACAGCAGCGGAAAGAGCGTCAGCAATCCGCCAGCGACGAGCAGCGTGTGCAGCACTACCGAATTGCCGCGGCGCGTCATCATCGCTTCTCCGCCATCCGCATCTGCAGCAGCGTGGCCGCGCCGATCACGAGGAAGAGGATGAACGCCACCGACGCGGCGTATCCCATCCGCCAGAATTTGAAGCCCTGCTGATACATCATCATCACGATCGTCAGCGTCTTGTTCAGCGGTCCGCCCTGCGTCATGACGTACGGCTCCGCGAAGATCTGCAGCTGCCCGATGGCGACGACGATGCCGACAAACAGGAACGTCGGCCCGAGCATCGGCAGCGTGACGTGCCGGAATTGTCCCCACGCTCCCGCCCCATCGAGCCTGGCCGCCTCGTACAACTCCTCGGGGATGTTCTGCAGGCCGGCGATGAAGATGATCATCGTGTAGCCGAACCCCTTCCAGACCGCGAGCAGGATGATTGCCGGCATCGCGAAATGCGGATCGCCGAGCCAGTCGATGGGGCCGATGCCGATCACGGCCAGCGCGCGATTCAGCATGCCGAGGCGCGGGTGGTAGAGGTACTTGAAGACGATGGAGACGGCCACGAGCGAAGTCACGACCGGCGCGAAGTAGATGGTGCGGAAGAGCGGCTTGAAGCGGGCCAGCCGGGCGTTGACGAGCAGCGCCGCTGCGAGCGAAGCGATCATCGTCAGCGGTCCGCCGGCGAGCGCGAAGTAGAGCGTGTTGCCGAAGGCTGTCCAGAAGATGCCGCTGCCGAGGAGGTCGCGGTAGTTGCGCAGGAAGATGAAGCGGAGGTTGTGCAGGTCGCCGATGGCGTAGAGGTCGAAGTCGGTGAGGCTCAGCCCGAAGCCCGCCACGACCGGGGCGAAGAAAAAGAAGACCACGAGGAACATCGGCGCCGCGAGGAAGAGCAGCGCGGCGCGAGCTTCGGCGCTCACTGAGCAACTCCGCGGTGGGCGAGCATCCAGCGACGCTTCTCCAGTAACTCATCCGCCTTGCGATCGAGCTCCGCGAGCGCGGTCTCCTTCGTGATCGTGCCGCGGGCCGCGGCTTCTCCGCGATCGAGGATGGCCGTGGCGATCTGTTCCCACTCCGGGACTTTCGGCATCGGCTCGACGCGCTCCAACTGCTCGCGAAACGCCGGGAAGTGCGGCTCGGAAGTGATGGCCGGCGCGGACCATGCGGTGCGGCGCGCGGGGAGATCGCCGGTCAGCTCGAAGAAGCGAATCTGCTGCGCAGGCTCGGAGAGGTACTCGATCAACTTCTCCGCTGCTGCTCGATGTTTCGTCGCGCGGAAGAGCACGAGGCTCGCGCCGCCGGCCATCGAAACCCCCAGGCGTTCGCTGGCGTCGCGCGCGGGGAGCGGCGCGGTGGCCCACTTGTCCTGCATCTCCGGCGGCAGGCGGCGCTTGAACTCGCCGACGTTCCACGGGCCTGTGATGTACATGGCGAAGTCGCCCTGGGCGAACTGTTGATAGAGGTTGGCGATCTGGCTGTTGCTCACGGCCGGAGCCATGCCACCGCGGAAGGTGTCGACGTAGAACGAGAATGCCTGCGCGAACTG
>JAFAOU010000204.1 GCA_019247495.1 Acidobacteriota bacterium | reverse complement strand
CGGATGTAGAAGTCGCCTTCGACGTAAAGGTAGCGCGGGTCGAGTGCGGCGATGAGGTCGTTGGCGATCTTGTTTGTGACGGCTTCGTGGAACGTGCCTTCGTCGCGATAGGACCACAGATAGAGCTTGAGCGACTTCAGCTCGACGCACTTGTCGTCCGGCACGTAGCGGATGCGGATGGTGGCAAAGTCAGGCTGCGACGTCATCGGGCAGAGGCAGGTGAACTCCGGCGCCTCGAAGGCGATCTCGTAATCGCGTTCGGGGTTGGGGTTGGGGAACGTGGCTAGATGTCGCGTGGGTGAAGAGGTCATCGGTTCAGAGTCAAAAGCGAATGTTGAATGTTGAATGTTCAGTGTTGAATGTTGAATGAACGGCTACCGAGCTTCCATTCAACATTCAACATTCAACATTGAACATTCAACATTTGCCTCACTTCTTCACCGCTCCCATGGCCATCAGCTTCTGGTTCAACTCCTTGATGCGTTCCTGGAGCTGCGTGATTTTGGCCTGGGCGTCGGCGCGGAGGCGTTCGTTGTCGCTACGCAGGCGAGCCACCTCCTCGTCGTGCTGCGAACGGGAGGCGGAGTTCTGCTGGAGGTTCTGGCGAAGGAACTCCATGTCGTGCTTGAGGTTCTCGATTTCCTCCTCTTTTACCGACACGCGGTGGCGCCAGTGCACTTCCTGCTCTTCGTAGAGCCGCTTGATGTCCATCAGCTCGGTGATCTGTGAGTAATCGGAATTGCTCGGAGCCATGTCTCCCCCCTGACGGACGCGCTCTTCGATCTGCGGGAAGAGCTTGCGGACTTTCAGCGACAGGTCATCGGCGTCGCTGGAAAGGTTCATCGCGTCCTGATACGAAATCACTTGATGCACGAGCAGCGCGATGAGCGACTGGTTCATCGACTGCATTTTGTAGAGTCCGACCGAGGATTCCATCTCCTCGAGGATGTCCTTCGTGAGGCCGTCTTCGATGAGGCGGGCCACGCGCGGCGAGTTCTTGAGGATCTCCACGGCCGCGGTCAGCGCGCCACTGGTGGTCTTGATCAGCTTGAGCGAGATGATTCCGCGCAGCACCAGCGCGAACTGCGAGCGGACCTGTTTGTGCTGATCGGGCGGAAACGTGTCGATGATGCGGTCGATCGTCTGCGCCGCGTTGTTCGTATGCAGCGTGGAGAAGACCAGGTGTCCGGTCTCCGCCGCGGTCAGCACCGTTTCCACAGTTTCCGAATCGCGCATCTCGCCGACCATGATCACGTCCGGATCCTGGCGCATGGCGTTGCGCAGCGCCTCCTTGAAATTCGGCGTGTCGGTGCCCACTTCGCGCTGCGAAATAGCCGCGGTCTTGTCGACGAAAAGAAACTCGATCGGATCCTCGATAGTGACGATGTGCAGCGGCTCGTTCTCGCTGATGTGCGAGATCATCGCCGCCAGCGTGGTCGATTTGCCGGAGCCGGTCGGACCGGTGACGAGCACGAGGCCGTCCGGAATCTGCGTGAGATCGCGGATCGCGTCCGGCAGATCGAGCGCGTCGATGGTCTGCACGTTGATCGGGATGCGGCGGAAGACCCCGGCAACGGTTCCGCGCTGCAGGTAGAGGTTTGCCCGGAAGCGGGCCACGCCCGGCACGCCGTATCCAAAGTCGACGGACTGGGACGCCTCGAACTTCTCCTTCTGTCCGCGGCTCAGCAACGGCAGGAGCATCTTCTCCAGATCGGCCGGCCTGAGAGGATCGCTCTTGAGCGGCACCAGCTTGCCGCGAATGCGCAGCAGCGGCGGCCGCATCGGCTTCAGATGGAGATCGGAGGCCTGCTGTTTGGCCATGTAGATGAGCAGATCGTTGAGCGTAAAGCTCGATGCCTGCTCGGCCGGGGCCGATGGGACTTGAACGGTCACGGGGCGATTATAAGGTTCATCTGCGTGGCATCTGTGTCATCTGCGGATCAAAGCCCTATCCGCAGATGACGCAGATTTACACAGATCACTACGATCGCCTCATCACCGAATCGAGAATCATCAGAAATGCCTCCTGCTGTCTGGCTTCGGTCTTGTTGATGACGGCGATGGTCTCGCCTATGCGGAAGCGCTCGTGTAGCTCATCCGCCGAATGCGACGACGTCACCACGATGCGCTTGGCCGGGACGCCTTTGGCGCGGGCGTAGTCGACGAATTTTTTCCCGTCCATGCCCGGCATCTCCAGGTCGACGATGAGCAGGTCGATCGAGTCGTCGATCTTCGGAAGCGCGTCGTACGGATGCGCGTAGGTCTCGACATGCGCAGTAGCCGCGTAGCGCTCGATCATGAAGTTCGACCAGATATCGCAATACGCGGGCGAGTCGTCGACGATGACGACGCGCTTCGGCTTCAAGTCAGTCATCGCTTCGTCTTTTTCTTTGTGGTGCGGATGTCGTAGCGCACCGCGCCTCCGACGATGGTCGTCACCGCACGGCCGCGCAAGGTCTGGCCGATGAACGCCGAGTTCGACGCTTTCGATTGGAACGGCGGAGTGAACGTCACCTCGGCATCGAGATCGAGCAGCGTGACATCGCCCGGCGTTCCGGGGCGAAGCGTTCCGCCGGGCAGATTGAAGATTCGCGCAGGTCCGCACGACATCAAGTCGATGAGGCGATCGAGATCGATGACGCCGGCGCGGACGAGGCGGTCGTAGCAGACCGGGAACGCGCTCTCCAATCCGATCACGCCGAACGGCGCCAGCTCGAACTCGACGTTCTTCTCGTCGAAATGATGCGGCGCGTGATCGGTGGCGATCGCGTCGATCGTTCCGTCGGCGATGCCGGCCAGAAGCGCGTCGCGATGTTCTT
>JAFAOU010000159.1 GCA_019247495.1 Acidobacteriota bacterium | reverse complement strand
CCCTTGGAGAAGCTTGTTAAACTCCTCCTCCTTCTGCCTAAGAACAGGCTCGGGCAGAAAACGCCGATGGAACATGTCACGACCCGCAAACCGGTCTGGCCGGATCGCGACAGGCGAAGAGAAGAAAACTGACAACAGCCGGGTTGGGCGACAATTTTGAAATCACAACCACGCGAAATCGTGGATATATTTTTTTTTGAAAGAATGCGGAAGCCATTCAAATCCCAATAAAAACCATTTTCAAACGACACGGTTGAGCCTTGGTTTCCGACAGCTCGGTGCGCAGGGACGAAACACGAAAGGGGTGTGTTCGAACCACGCGACACCGGGCATAGCCCGTTAGGGACCAACTGAACCCAATCCCTTTCATTGGGTTACGGAGTTCCATAACCGCCTACTCGTCTCAACCGAAGTCCCGGAAATCAAATCCCATTTCGAAAATGAATTATTTTAAAAACCAGGTAAAGCTACAGTAGAATCGGTCGACCGAAAACCAAAATCGGTCGACCGATACTGTAAAAATTGCTACAGTACCCCAACCCGAGAGCAAAATGCTACAGTAATCGTAACAGGGGTTCGACCGATTTACAAAATCGG
The DNA here is from genome assembly GCA_019247495.1 of Acidobacteriota bacterium. GTDB lineage: Bacteria > Acidobacteriota > Thermoanaerobaculia > Gp7-AA8 > Gp7-AA8 > JADGNZ01. The sequence continues at coordinate 2,559 of JAFAOU010000159.1, read as the reverse complement.
TCGACCGATAGTTTGAATCTTCACTGGACCCGAGAACATTTTTGAATTATCGGTCGACCGATTTCCAGAATCGGTCGACCGATAGTTCTCAGAACCAACTATCAGCCAACTCAAAACCATTCCAAAACACGGGTCAAATCACGTAGAAAAGCCATTTTGGAACAAATCAAACTTTGACGATAACCATAATAGTTATCCTCACGTGCTCGAACTTACGGAACGCATTTCCGACGCACGGAGACCAAGATATCCTCTTAAGGACAAAATAACCAAAATACGGTTTTTTTAAAGAACTCAATAGCTCAAAACCCCGTTTCAAATCCTTTTGACTTTGAAACCAAAACCAATGCAACTTATGCATTAAAACACACATGCGAGAGCTTTCAAATCACGAAGCTATTAAGCATTACACACATGCTCTACAAGGAGGGTATATACATGTATACGCACTCATCCCTTGTACCAAGCATCCACATATACAATAGTATATCATTCAAATAACACATGCTTAAAACGCATGAAGAACTATGGTTAGAAATAGTGTCGTATTAAGGAGCCTATTACGGACTCAACCCTTAATCCACACTCTTCCCATCCTAACCATACCATTCATATGCAAATAAACCACATTTGCAAATCCAAATATCACAAGCTTTCAAAGGAAATATATCTTTATAAAACCAAAAGCTTAATTACAATATACGTCAAGAGCTAGTTGCCATGCCCCAATAATTACAATTACAACATCCATTAATTACATGAACCCAAACCCAAAATGAGCTAACAAGGGAACTACAAACCCTTCCCAAAACAATACCTCGCAGCTATACGCGGGCACACTCGAGTCGCCTAACGTTCCTCGACTTTCCCCTTGCCACGGTCCTCAAAACCTGCGGGAAGTAGAGCGTGAGTACAACGACTCAGTGAACGGTCACCCTAGAGCTTAGCTTCCCTGTTTGGTTAGCTAGGGGTGCACCAAGAGCAAACACTTGCAAGTTATAACAAGTCACAACCAATTGCAATATAAGCAATAACAAACATGGATCCAAACATAGCCATTTGCATATGTAAATCAACCACAAGTTTCCCAACACCAATCCAATTATGATATAGCCATAATATTATTATGTTAGGGTGGAACAACACTAACCCAAGCCCGGTTAGTCCTCTCAAGTGATAGAGATAATAGACGGTGGTTAAACCTGCTGCGCAAACAGGCCCACACAAAACCCTTTGACGGAGGGGCACAGGCTGTCGGCCAACAGCCCCCTCAGCTTCCTATCGGCTGCAGCCGAGCATCTGAGGTTGTAACTACACTCGCATTTATATACGCTTAATTCCGGGATCCCAAAGCGATGCGAGCGCCCACCGGTCTCTATAGAGACAATCATAAATATGCCACATAAGGCTCGAAGCACATAAACCGGGTACTCTCCCACCAATACCTCGAGGTAGCATTTTCCTAACCTCGACCAAGGCCATTGAAAGTCCCAAAACATGTAGCATATTAACCATATCTTGTTTACACTCACCCTAGCATGACAATCATTCAAGGGTTATACACCATCATCATCTAGGCATGAGTCATCCACACAAGATTGTACCAAGGAGTAACAATATATACCATGACCACACAAGGATCACCCAACTCCTTACCATCATGCTCAATCACCATTAATTAGCATTGTATTGCATCAAACGCATGCTCATCCAACACATAGCTTGTTTATATCACATAACTATGCAAGCATGTCAACCATGGTGATAATTAAATATAAGTATAGCATGATAAACATGAGAATCACTCATCAATGTTGGCATCAATACAACATAAGCACATATACATGGTTCCAAACCACATGATCAATACATAGGATTGCAATCAAGAGTTCCATTAACCAAATCATGCTCATAATAGATTCAAGAGGTTGCCAACACCCACATTCAAGCATAACATGCAAGTTAGAATGTCCGATACGGACCGCTCACCTCAAACCCGGGCTAGCTTACCAACCCGAACCGCGAGACGTCCACGAAACGTTGCGATCTTGGCGTCCACGCGTAGCCGGTGACGAGGAGAAGCTCCACGTCCGATCCTACGCAAAACGGAGGCCAAACCAAGGGTGAAAACAAGGCAAGAGTGAGGGAGTGAATAGTGGCTAGGGCAAGAGGAAGAGCAAACCGAGAGAGGGAGAGCTAGGAGCAAATGAGAGGGTGAGGGAGTCAAGACTCCAGCCGGCCACAAGTCACCCAAGGTACCCAAGCACTCAAGCAAGCCAAGTCTCAAACTAACTCAAGCCACATACTATTCTCAACCCACCAATTTGCCTTAGCCATTTTTGGCAACTCACACACTCACACATGCACTCATGCATGCACACAAAGCAACCAAGCAAACCATGGAACCAAACTTGGTTCCAAACAACCAAACACCGCACTCAACGCGCTACGCGCCAATGAATAGTGCCGATGAATAGTGTTCGGTGAATAGTGTTCGGTGAATAGTGCCCGAACACTAAAACACCCGAATATGTCCCAAAAACATATTCAAGCACAGAA
>JAFAOU010000110.1 GCA_019247495.1 Acidobacteriota bacterium | reverse complement strand
TCTGGACGGCGTAGGCGCCATAGATCCCGGCTTCGGCGGCGCGCAGCACCGCGTCGTTGATGTCGGTGGCGTCGATCGCCGGCGGCCGGTCGGGCAGCAGCTCGCGCGCGATGATGGCGAGCGAGTACGGCTCCTCGCCGGTCGAGCAGGCCGCGCTCCAGGCGCGAATCCGTTTCGGAATCCGGCCCGCGTCGCCGAGCTCGCGCCAGCGTGGCAGCACCGAGCGATCGAGGAAGTCGAACTGCTGCGGCTCGCGGAAAAAGCGCGTCTCGTTCGTCGAGATGCAATCGAGCATCGCCGTCCGTTCGACGCCATCCGCCGCCACGTGCTCGTAGTACGCGGTGAAATCGCGGCAGCCCAGCGCGCGCACGCGCCGCCCGAGGCGGCCGCTGACGAGCGCCTTCTTGGCCTCGGACAAATGAATCCCCGCCTCGCGATAAATGAGCTGCTGCAGCATGCGGAACTCGCGATCGGACAGCGGGCGGATGGCATGCGCGTCGTGCATGGCTACTCCACGACCACCGCGAGGTTCTCGATCACTTCATCGGCCACGATCGTCGAGCCGGCGGCGGCGACTTCGGCCGACGAAAAGATGCGATCGATGTCGAGCAGCAGGACGAACTTTCCGTTGCTGCTGGCCATGCCGAGGAGGCAGTCGATCTGCACGCGCGGACCGAATGCCGGCGCGGGCTGGATCTGCTCCGCGCTGAAATCGACGACCTGGTGCACCGAGTCGGCCATCACGCCCATGATCAAGGTCTCGTCGCCGGCGCGCAGCTCGACGATGACGATGCACGTGCGGCGCGTGATCTCCGTGGCCGGCAATCCGAACTTGATGGCCAGGTCGATGACCGGAACGACGGTGCCGCGAAGATTGTGTACGCCGGGAATCCACGGCGGCGTGCCGGGCACGCGCGTGACCGCGCCGCATTCGATGATGTCGGTGACCTGGAGGATGCTGATGGCGTACTCCTCGCCGGCCAGAAAAAATGTGAGGTATTGATCGTTCGCTTGCATGACCTCTCCTAAAAATGTGTGTAGTCGACGAAGGCGGCGGGTGCGGCGCTTCGGGCGGCGGCGGGTAACTGATGCACCGGACGGAATGGGGCCACGGTGGCGCGCGGCGCGGCCACGGAATTGGAAGTCGAATCGGAAGTTTTGAAATACGCGATGGTCTGTTGCAGCGCCTCGGCTTGGGAAGACATCTCCTCCGCAGTCGACGCCAGCTCTTCCGACGCCGAGGCGTTGCGCTGCGTGACCTGATCGACGAGCGTCATGGCGCGATTGATCTGCGACACGCCGCCTGATTGCTCGATCGATGCGGCCGTGACTTCGCGAACGAGATCGGCGGTCTTGCGGATGGTGGGAACGAGCTCGTCGAGCAGACGGCCGGAGCGCTGCGCGACGTCGACGCTGGACGTGGCCAGTCCGCCGATGTCTTTCGCCGCGAACTGGCTGCGCTCGGCGAGTTTGCGCACCTCGGTGGCCACGACGGCGAAGCCGCGGCCATGCTCGCCGGCACGCGCCGCTTCGATGGCGGCGTTGAGCGCGAGAAGGTTGGTCTGGTAGGCGATTTCTTCGATGATCGAAATCTTCTGGGCGATCTTCGTCATCGCCTCGACGGATTGCTTCACGGCCTGCGCGCTTTCGCCGGCGTCCGCGGTGCCCTTCACCGCCATCTGTTCCATCTGGCCGCTGTTCTCGGCGTTCTGGGTGATGGAGGCGCTCATCTCCTGCAGGCTCGACGTCGTTTCCTCGACCGAGGAGGCCTGTTCGCTGGTGCCCTGCGAGAGCGACTGCGCGCTGGCGGAAATCTGCGACGAGGCGACGGTGAGCGACGCGGCGCCAGTGCGCACTTCGCCGATGATCTCGATGAGACGCTCGATCATGTTGGCGAGCGCGGAGCCTAGGGCATCGCGATCGGAGCGCGGCGTAACGCGGACGCGAAGATCGCCGGAAGCGATGCCGGTGGCCGCGGCGACCATCTCGTTGTTCGAGGCGATCATCCGTTTCATGGCGCCGAGGAGCATCCCGGTTTCATCGCGGCCGGACTGTCGGATTTCGAAATCCGACTCCCCTTCCGCCAACTTCTCAGCGATCGAAACGACCTGGAGGATCGGGGTCGTGATGCTGCGCGTAACCGTAATCGTCATCAACAGAACGATGAGGATGCCGGCGATGAAGATGGTCCACATGGTGTTGCGGGTACGTGCCGCGGAATCGAGCACTACCTTCTCTTTGGAGTTCATACGCTCCACGTTTTTCGCGGCGAATTCTTGGAGCGCGGAATCCATGCGGCGGATATCGTCCTTGAACGGCACCATCGCCGCATTGGCATCCGCGGGAGACTTGATCGTCTTATCGGAAATCTGCTGCAGAACCGACTGGAAGCCGATCGTGTATGTCGAGAGATCGGCGCGAATGGAACGAACGAGGTCTTTGTCGGCCGGAAGCGTCGTTACCTGTTCCAGCGTGTTGAGATTCGCATCGAGCTGCGCGTGTTCCTTGTTCCATTTGTCGGCATAGTCCGCCGATTTCTGCCGGTCTCCGATGTTGAGAAACGAGTCTTTCTCATAGCGCCTGAGCTCGAGGCCATTGACCTGCGCCTGTGATGCTTCCTGCATGAGCTTCGCATCGTGATGAAGGATTCCGTAGGTCGTTTGTACGGTCTGCGAAAGGCCCCAGAATCCGGTCAAGCCCGCCACAGCCATCAGCACGATGCTGAATCCGAACGCCAGCGCCAGTCTCTTTCCGATTTTCAGATTGTTGAACATGGTTTTCCTCGACCGCGGTTAGAGTTTGTAATGGACTGTAAGATCGAAAACGATCGGGACCGGCTCGCCGTTCTGGCGGGCCGGCTCAAATTGCCAGTGCTTGAGAGCTTCGAGCGCCACGAACGAAAGCGTTGGGGCCGGGAGAGCGTGGACAATTCGTGGAAGTGTCGGCTGGCCGTTCTTATCGATGACGATCTGAACCACCAGATCGCCGCCGATGCCGAACCGTGATGCGCCCGGCGGGAACTTGGGCACGACTTGCTTGACGATGCGCGCAGGAGTCACCCGGCCGCTGGGCGACGCGTCGGAGTCCGTAAATGGGTGTCTCTTGAGAAATTCACCAGGCGCTCCGAAGGCCGAAAGATCAGTCCGGGCGATGGCCGGCGAGATTTCCTGCGCGATGTACCAGTACCAAAGCGCTTCGTTGATTTTTCCGAGCCCGGCGTTTGCCAGCGCTTTGTGCGTCAGAGCGGTCGCGAGCATCGTGTCGTCAGCGCCATCGGCACCAAGCCGCTCAACCATTGCGGAGAGAATCTGGTCGGCCACTTTCAGGGAATTGGAGTAATTGCCGGAGCGAAGTGTGGCGGCGCTCTGGTTGACTTCAGTTTGCCAATTGCCGGTTGCGGCCGACGCTGTACCCATAAATCCTGATACGAGCAACGCGAAAATCATTGTGCGCGTGTGAATGGACATAGACGTCTCCTGACTCGTCGCTCGGACGAGCATTTGTAGTGATTGTGTGGTGGTGAATTAAGGCTGCTTTACGAAGGGATGTTCAAAACTAAGATAGAGGAAGACCGACTTCCCTCCTCCGTGATTTGTAATTGGGAACGCGAGGCCGGGGACGATCTGTAGCTTGCTTGGAAAGTCGTAAGACCAGCGGATGCCCGGACTCACAGTAGTTTGCGAATCATGGCCAATGCGGTCCGAGGTTCGCGACCAGAGCGTTTCGACGAGGACGTTGAAGCGATGGTTGGCGAGCCAGACGAAGCTATTACCGGCGGTAATGTTGTGCGTATGCGTCTTTGGCGTGAGCGTCGCGCTGAGATTCCAGTGCGCGACGAGCGCCGGCGTGAGCACCGTGCTCGCTGGCAGCATCACCTGCACGCCCGTGCCCCCGCTGCCGAGGCCGCGCCGTTCGTTGCCGGTCGGGAGGAGAACCGTGAATCGCGGTGCGATCGCAACCTTCGCATCCGCATCGCCGATCCATTGATAGCGATAGTTCAGCGCGACATCGCCGATTCCCCGTTCGCCATCGACCTGCGCCATCGCCAGCGTGTAGCTGAGCTGATGCTTGATCGTCGGCGCCGGCCACTCCTGCGTGAATGTGTAGAGCCAGTCGCCGCCGCGCGTCGCGCGCGAGAACGTCTGGATGTGCTGCACGACGCCGGGATCCTGGTTGTAGGCCTCTTCGATGAGAAAGCTGTTGTCCTGGATCTGCGACTCCGCTTCGGGTGGCGGCGTCTGCGCGAACACGATCGGCGCCGCGAGAAGGAGCAACGTCGACAGGATCACCATCGTCCGCTTGCGTTTGCGCGGCGGCGGACGGTGGAAAAGCCGGCGAACGAAGTTGATCAGCACTCGCATCAGAAGCTCCCGAAGTCCGCGTAGTGTCCGCGGCCGTTGCCGGGGACGTGGAACGCGGGCTTGGCAATCGTCGCCGAAACCGGCGCTGCTTTCACAGGTAATTGTTCGTGGCCGGTGCGGAAAAATTCGACGAGACCCTGCAGCCCGTCCGCCTGCGCGGCCATCTCCTCGGCGGTTGCCGCGAGCTCTTCGGATGCCGAGGCATTGCGCTGCGTGACCTGATCGACCTGCGACAGCGAGCGATTGATCTGCGCGACGCCCGTAGCCTGTTCGTTCGACGCCGCAGCTACTTCCTGCACCAGGCCCGCGGTCATGCGGATGGCCGGAACCAGTTCGGCCAGCAACGTGCCCGAACGATCGGCGCCGACGACGCTGCTGAATGCGAGCGCGCCGATTTCCCGTGACGATGCCTGGCTGCGCTCGGCGAGTTTGCGAACCTCGGTGGCAACGACGGCGAAGCCGCGGCCATGATCACCGGCGCGCGCCGCTTCGATGGCCGCGTTGAGTGCGAGCAAGTTCGTTTGATACGCGATCTCCTCGATGATGGAGACCTTGTCGGCGATCGATTTCATCGCCGCAACCGTTTCGCGCACGGCAACTCCGGTCTCTTCGGCGTCGCGCGCGCCTTTCACGGCCATCGATTCGGTCTGCCGGCTGTTCTGCGCGTTCTGCGCGATGGAGGCATTCATCTGTTCGAGACTGCTGGTGGTCTCCTGCACCGCGGCGGCCTGCTGGCTGTTGCCGCTGGAAACCGACTGCGCCGTGGACGAGACCTGGCTGGCCGCCGACGAAAGCGCACCGGCGGCGGAACGGACCTGGGTGATGACTTCGACGAGGCGCGCGATCATTTTCGAGAAGGCCTGGCCGAAACTATCGGCCTCGGATCGCGGCTTGACCTCGACGCTCAGATCGCCGCTGGCCATCCGCTCTGCGGTGGCCACCATCGCTTTGAGGTATGCGTACATCGAATTGATGGAGATGCTCAAGTCTCCGAGCTCATCGCCGCGATTGTCGAACTCGAGCTCGTCGCTGACGTCGCCCATCGCGGCGCGGCGCACCGACTCCGCCATGCGCACGACCGGCCGGGCAATCGATCCGGAAATCGCCAGCGAAAGAATCACGCCGAGGATGACGAGCAGTCCGACCAGGACATACGTGAGCGTGAGCACGGTCTGATAGCGGCTCTGCGCGGCGGTAAAGGCCTGCGCGGCCAGCCGCTCGGTCGCTTGCTCCATCTGCTTGATGATCTCTTCCTGCTGATGACGGACGGGTAAATATTCGCTGACGTACTTGGTCTTCGCCAGGTCCGCTTTGCCGTCGCCGATCAACTGCATCACTTCGTCTTCGAGCTTGTTGACCGACTGCGAATCCATGTCTGCCGCGCGCTGGATGAGATCGCGCACCTCGCCGGCCGGCGCCAGTTGCTGGATCGTGGTGACGTCCTTGAGAAACTCGTCGTCCGCGTCCTTCTTGCGCTTCAACTCGCTCCGGTCGCCCGGATCGATGATGTAGCCGCGGATGCCATCGGACATCGTCATCATGTCGAAGCGCAGCTTGAGGCCCTGCTGCCGGATGGTGTCGGAAACACTGACGACGTTTTCGAGCTGGCGAATGCTGGTGGTGAGAAGCTGCAGGACGGCCACCGAAACGGCGGCGCCGAGCAGTACGACGGTGAAGAAGCCGGCCATCAAACGGCGGCGGATGTTGAAGCTCATGATTCACTCCTTCTGTTCACTGCGGCCGATTCGGCCGCGCGGCGGATGACTTCCTGGATGTCGAGGATCAGGGCCACGCGCCCGTTTCCGAGGATTGACGAACCGGCCACTCCCGGGACTTGCTTCAGAAAACGCCCCAGCGGTTTCATGACTACCTGGCTGCTGCCGAAGAGGCGATCGACGACGATGCCGGCGCGGCCATGCTGGTGCTCGACGACAACGACGTTTTCGCGCGCGCCGTCTGCCGCATCGAAGCCGAAGATGCTGCGCAGCCGGACGAACGGCAGCGGCTCACCGCGCAGGTTGATGACGCCGACTTCGCGATCGCCATCGGCGGTCATCTCCGTACACTCGACGATCGTGTCGATGGGGATGACGTAGGTCTCGTCGCAGACTCCGACGGCGAATCCGTCGATGACGGCGACCGTCAACGGCAGCCGGATGTCGATCGTTGTGCCGGTGCCGGGCTGCGATTCGATGTTGAGCGTGCCGCGCATCGATTCGACGTTGCGCCGAACGATGTCCATCCCTACTCCGCGCCCGGAGATGTCGCTGACCTCGGACGCGGTGGAGAGGCCGGGCCGCAGCGTCATGTGCCACAGCTCCTGGCGCGAGAGCCGGTCCGGATCGATGCCGAGCGCGCGCGTCCGTTCGGCGATGACAGCTTCGTTCAGGCCGGCACCGTCATCCGCGATCTTGAAAACGATGCCGCCCGATTGATGCAGCGCGGTGATGCGAATCGTTCCGATCGCGTTCTTGCCGCGCGCCAGCCGCATGTCAGTCGATTCGAATCCGTGATCGACGGCGTTGCGAATCATGTGCGTGATCGGATCCTTCAATTGTTCGAGGACGGTTGTATCGACTTCGACGTCCTCACCTTCAAGAATCAGCATGGCGCGCTTGCCTTGCGATGCCGCGAGGTCGCGCACCACGCGATGGAAGTGCCGCAGCGATGGGCCGACCGGCACGAGGCGCACATTCATGATGGCTTCCTGCAGATCGAAGCTGAGGCGGTCGAGCTCGCGCACGGTGTCGAGCAATTTTTCGTCGCTACCGCTGTCCTCGGCGAGCTGGCGCACGTTGCCGCGGACGGTGGCGATTTCGCCGGCGAGATCGAGCATGCGGTCCAGCTTCTCGATGCCGACGCGAAGCGTGCGCGCGGAACGTGACGACCGCGCCGGCTGCTGCGCGTACGAGTCGGTCGCGATCGCGCCGCTGGCGAGGCGCAGCAGCGTCGCGTCCTGCGATTCTGTGAGTGTTCCATTGCCGTTGACCGAGCGGACGGCGACGTCGCGCAGGACATCGACCGCTTCGAGCAACTGACTGATGCGCGCCACGTTCGCTTCGACGCGGCCTTCGCGCATGCCGTCGAGGAGTTCCTCGATGACGTGCGAAGCGCGCGTCAGATCGTCGAACTGCAAACACGCCGCATTGCCCTTGAGCGTGTGCACGCCGCGGAAAATGTCGTGCAGCAGGTCGTCATCCTCAGGCGTCTGTTCGAGGAGCAGCAGCGTCTGTTCGACCTGGTCGAGAATCTCGTCCGTCTCGCCGATGAAGGCGTCGATGAGCTGCTGGCGATCGATGTCATCGAAGCTGAATTCGCTCATCGTCAAATCTCCTTGGTGAACGCGCAGCCGGTGCCGGTGTGAAAGAGGAGCTTGCGTCCGCGCAGACCGCCCGTCTGTTCCGCGGTGACGGCGATGCCGTGCTTCTGCAGGGCTTGGCGCGCTACGGCAGCGTTCTGATCGCCGATCGATTGCCTCGACCCGGGACTGCTGCCGAGGATCGATGCGCCGCCAACGATCTTCGCCACGATCCGCTGCGTCATGGCGCCGGCCGAAACGATCTCGGCGATCAGCCGGTCGATGGCCACGTTTCCGTAGCGAAGGTCGGACTGCCCGCGCAACGGATCGCTCGGCAGGAGATAGTGGTTGATGCCCGCGATGCGTGCGGTGTCATCCCAAAGACAGACCGCGATGCAGGAGCCGAGGATCGTCGACACGAGCAGCGGCTGGCTGGCAGTGACGACCTGGCCGGGATAGAGATAGACGGTCCGCAGTTTCTCGGACGGTTCGATTCCAGCCCTGTCTGGCATCGGATTCAAGGCCGCCATCAACGCACCGCCGCCGCTGTGACTTGGTGAAGGTTCGCGCAGTAGAGCGCGGTCGATGCGTGCACGCCGAGGAGTTCGAACAGCTCGTGGTCGAGCGGCTGCAATCCCTGCTTGTGCTCGAGCAGACGAAAGACGAGGATCGCGCCGATGATCTGCCCGCCGATGCGCAACGGAATGCACGCGGTCAGCTTGTCCTCGCCGCCGGAGACGTGATCGTTGACGAACACTTCGCCGCCGAGGAGCCGCTGTCCAATCGGCCCGCTCCCCGCTTTGAAGCTCTTCAACCGCGACAGGTCGACGCCGAACGATGACGCGAGCCGGAACTCGCCTCCATCCTCCGCGAATTCGAAGATGGCAACTTCCTCGGAGCCGATGAGGTTGACGACGATCTCCTGAATCGTGGTCAGGACCGTTTCGCGCTCGACGCTGGCGTGGAGCTGATACGAGGCCACGTAGAGATTCGACAGGTTGCTGCTCTGAATCTCGATCTGCTGGTATTGCGCGGCGTACGTCTGGTTCTCATGCTCGACGTCGTAGAAGCGCGCGCGCAAACGCTCCAGTTCGACCGTGGCGGCGTCGCAGTCGTGGCGGGCGCGATCGAGTTGCATGCGCGTTTCCATCCGCTCGGCTTCGAACGCTTCCGCGGCGCGGCGTAACTCGTCCTTCTGCTGCAGGACGACGCGCGCCTCGATGACTTCCAGCTCCAGCCGGCGCTTGTCGCTCTCCAGCGTCGTGGCCATAGCGCGCAGCTTTTCGTTTTCGCGCAGCAGGCCCTGCGTGTATTGCTGCAGCTCCTCCTGCACGGCGGTGATGTACGAGCGATCCTTCCCCTCGGCTGCCTTGATCACTGGCCCACCTCGTCGCCGAGGAAGCTGCGCACTTTCGCCAGCAGCTCGATGGAGTTGATCGGCTTGGTGACGTAATCGGTGCAGCCATTCGCCCATCCCGCTTCGACGTTGGCCGCCTCGCCGCGCGTGGTGACCATGATGATCGGGATCGCGCTGGTCGCGCGCGTGCTGCGAAGCAGGCGGCACGCTTCGAAGCCGCCCATCCTGGGCATGATCACGTCGAGGAGGATTAGGTCGGGCATCTGCTCCGCCGCCTTCAGCACTCCTTCTTCACCGTTCGTTGCGGTGAGGATTTCGTACGGACCGTTTCTGAGAATGAATTTCTCCATCATGAGGATCGTGTTCGAGTCGTCGACGAGAAGAATCTTCTTGCGGTTCATTGGCCTTGCTCCTGTCTGTTCGTTGCGTAGGTTTCGGTATGGATGATTGGGCTGGCGCCTCCGGCGGTCAGAGGAAGAGCCGGGCGCGCGAAATAGAAGCCCTGCACGAGGTCGATGCCGAGCGATGTGACGGTGTCGAAATCAGCCAGCGTCTCGATTCCCTCGGCCACCACCCGCCCGCCGAGGCGCGAGGCCAGCAGCACGATCGATTCGATCGCGGCACGCGACGACGGCTTTCTCGTACAGCCGTTGATGAAGTAGCGGTCGATCTTGAACAACTCCGGCCGCACTTCGATCAGCATGCGATGGCTGGAGTAGCCGATGCCGATATCGTCGAGCGCGATCCGAACACCAAGGCCGCGCAGGTCGTTGAGAGCGTCGAAGAACGCGCGCTCGTCCCAGAACTTCTGCTGCTCGACGATCTCCAGGATCAGCCTCGAAACCGGCATGTCGTGCGTGCTGCAGGTCTCGATGAGAAAGTCGGTCAGATTTGGATCGCGCTCCAGCGTCGAGGCGTGTACGTTGACGGAGATCGCCGGCGATCCCGGAACGCCGGCACTGGCGGCGATGGCGCGAGCGATACAGGCGCGGTCCACTTCGACTTCCTTCCCTTTGCGGCGGACGTATTCGAAGAGCACGTTCGCCGGCTCGACGTTCGAGCCCTTCGGCCCGCGCGCAAGCGCTTCCAGCGCGAAGAGCATCGGCTGGCCGCCCTTGATCGCGGAATTGGTCTCGAAGATCGGCTGAAAGAGAATCGAAAGGCCGCCCGGCCCGAGGATGTCGTGGAGCAGCGTGCGGCGCTTCACGACGCCTCCATCAGGCGATGCACGGTCGCGGCAATTTCCGGCAATGGCGTCGGCTTCGGCAGGAATGCCTCGGCGCCGAGGGCATGCGCGCTGCGCTGGATCTCAGGCGAGGTGTGCGCGGTGAGAATGATCACCCGCGTGCCGCGCGAGTGGTGCCGCACGAAGCGCAGGATCTCCAACCCCTCGACGGCGTAACTCCAGGAGAGCCGCAGGTCGGCGATGACGATTGCGTAATGCGAAGTGGCGATCAGCGCTTCGGCTTCTTCCAACTCGCGCGCGCAATCGACGTGAAATCCTTCGCGCGTAAAAAACTTCTTGAGTGCGGTGAGAACAACCCGCTCGTCCTCGACGAGGAGCATTCTCGACATCTGGCGATGCGTTGTAGCGTGTGTCATGGCCACCGTCATCGCAACGGCGGAACCATGAGGTGGCGATTAGACGAAGATGTATCGCTGCAATGACTTACGCCTCATTCGCTACCTTCTGACACAGGGAGGATTTCGAATTTTCAAACACGGATTTCGAATCCTTGGGCAGAGGCGATTGAGCCGGTCACGGTGCTGAGGTCAGCGTTTCCGTTGCGCGCAGTGCGGTGGTGAGCGAGGGCGCGTCGGGACCTTTCGGGTGCGTGACGCCGGAGAGCGTCGTCGTCGTGACGCGGGACCAGCGCGCGGGGATGTCGACGGTGACTTCGATCGTCGACGTCACCGCGGCATCGGCGGGGACGTCGAAGACCAGCGCGCCGATGCGATCGACGCTGCGCACAAACGACACCTCGATGACGGCGACGCGATGGCCGTTGCGAGGTTCGAGCGCGCGCAACGTGGCGCGGCCGGGGATGGTCTTCACGGCATGGCCAAGGGAGTCGTAGCAGTCGGCGAGTTGCGCGGCCGGGATGTTCCACGACGCGCCGACGGCGAGCGGAAAGCTGGCGATGCAGAGGTTGTTGGCCTCAACGCGCAACGAGCGCTGCACCAGCTCCGTCAGGCCGACTCGTTCGTCTTCGAGGAGAGGCTTGCCGTCGCCGGAGGTGACTTCGATGCTCTTTCCCTTGATCACGAAGTTCAGCGTGCGGCCGTTCATCGGCGTGAACTCGCTGCCGGTTTCGTCGCCGTGCAGCACGCGGCCGTAGATGCGCTTCGATTTCGTCGTCACGGCGTCTCTCGAAATCGTCGTGTCGACGTACTCCTCGCGATCCATTTGCGAGATGCGCTTCGTGGACAGCTCCTTGCCGTCGACGCCGCGGACGACGCTCGTGCCGCTGACCTCGAGCTCGGCGGAGCCGTGGATGGTCGTTCCGGCAGGAGGGTTGATGGCGGGATTGATGCGCACGGTTTCGACCGCAAGGGCCGATGCGGCGAAGAGCATCGATCCCAGCATCAACACTTTGGCGTTTGCCAAAGCACAGACAAGAGTGTCTGTGCCACATGGGTTCGGCTTGTGTGGCACAGACACTCTTGTCTGTGCGCGGTGCCTGACAGGATTGATCACGCCAGGCTCTCGACGATCATCGCGATCCCCTGTCCGCCGCCGATGCAGGCGGAGGCGAGGCCGTACTTTTTCCCGCGCCGGCGCAACTCGTAGAGCAACGTGATCACCAGACGCGTGCCCGACGCGGCCAGCGGATGACCGAGTGCGATCGCGCCACCGTTCACGTTAAGCTTTTCCATGTCGATGCCGAGCTCTTTCGATACGGCCAGGATCTGACCGGCGAACGCTTCGTTGATTTCGATCAGGTCGATGTCGTCGAGCGACATGCCCGCTTTCTTCAACGCGATCTTCGTCGACGGAACGGGGCCGATGCCCATGATGTCGGGATCGCAGCCGGCGATGCCCCACGAGACGATGCGGCCGAGCGGTTTCTTATTCTTCGCATTGTCCGCATGCGTGACGACGACCATCGCCGCACCGTCGACGATGCCGCTTGCGTTGCCGGCGGTCACGAAGCCGTCCTTCGCGAATGCTGGCTTGAGCTTGGCGAGGCCTTCCATGGTGGTTTCGGGGCGCGGGTGATCGTCGGCGGTGATGGTCTCCCCTTTTCGTCCGACCGGAACGGCGACGATCTCCTCCTTCAACTTTCCCGCGTTGATGGCCTCGGCCGCGCACTTCTGGCTGCGCATCGCAAACTTGTCCTGCTCTTCGCGCGAGATGTCGTACTTGCGCGCGAGGTTGTCGGAGGTCTGGGCCATGTACAGGCCGCTGTAGCTGTCGAGCAGCGCGACCATGAGCGAGTCTTCCAGCGCGCCCTGGCCGAGCTTCAATCCCTTGCGCGCGCCGCGAATCACGTGAGGCGCCTGCGACATGTTCTCCATGCCGCCGGCAAGGACGGTGTTCGCTTCGTCGAGGTGAATCTGCTCGGCGGCGCTGATGATCGACTGGATGCCGGAGCCGCAGAGGCGGTTGAGCGTGAGCGCGGGAACTTCCTTCGGAACGCCCGCTTTCAAACCGACGTGGCGCGCGCCGTAGATGGCGTCGCCCGAGGTCTGCAACGCGTTGCCGACGATGACGTGGTTGATTTCTTCAGGCGCAACGCCGCTGCGCGAGAGCGCTTCTTTCGCAGCGAACACGGCCAGATCGATGGCGGTGATGTCACTGAACGAGCCGTTGTATTCGGCCATCGGCGTACGCGCGCCGTCGAGGATGACGATGTCTTTCATTGGGTCTCCTGTGGGGGTCGGGGTGTCGGGTGTCGGGTGTCGGAGAACGGTAGGTCGAAGAAGCACTTTCGCTCCGACCCCCTACTCCCGACACCCTACCCCCGCAACATCAAAACGTCTTCGGCAACTTCATACCTAGATTCTTCACGAGGAAGGCCATCTCGTCGGTGGTTTCCTCGATGACCTTCGCGGTCGGCTTGCCGCCGCCGTGGCCGGCGCGGGTTTCGATGCGGATCAGCACCGGCGCGGGGCCGGCCTGCGCTTCCTGAATCGCGGCGGCGAATTTGAAACTGTGTCCCGGCACGACGCGGTCGTCGGTGTCGGCGGTGGTGATGAACGTGGCCGGATACTTCGTGCCCGGCTTGATGTTGTGGTACGGCGAGTAGGCGTAGAGCGCCTTGAACTCGTCGGCATTCGCGGACGAGCCGTAGTCGTCGACCCAGTAGCGGCCGGCGGTGAATTGATTGAAGCGGAGCATGTCCATGACGCCGACCGCGGGCAGCGTGGCCCCGAAGAGGTCGGGGCGCTGCGTTTCCACGGCGCCGATCAGCAGGCCGCCGTTGCTGGCGCCCTGCACCGCCAGGCGCGACGGTTTCGTGTAGCCGTTCTTGGTCAGATATTCGGCAGCGGCGATGAAGTCGTCGAAGACGTTCTGCTTGTGCAGCTTCGTCCCCGCATCGTGCCACGCCTCGCCGTATTCGCCGCCGCCGCGGAGGTTGGCCACCGCGTAAACGCCGCCCATGTTCATCCAGGTCAGGCGCGAGATGGAAAACGACGGCGTCAACGAGATGTCGAATCCGCCGTAGGCGTAAAGGAGCGTCGGATTGTTTCCGTCGAGCTTGAGCCCTTTCTTGTACGAGATGAACATCGGCACTTTGGTGCCGTCCTTCGACGTGTAGAAGACCTGCTTGACCTCGTAGTCGGCCGGATTCATCGCCACTTTGGCGCGAAAGACGAGCTGCTTCTCTCCTGTGGCGATGTCGTAGCGGTAGACGCTCGGCGGCGTTGCGAAACTCGAGAATGAATAGAACGTTTCGGTGTCGTCGGAGCGGCCGCCGAAGCCGCCGGCACTCCCGATGCCGTCCAACTCGACGGTGCGAACGGGTTTGCCGGAGGTATCGAACAGGCGGATTTCGCTGTGCGCATCGCGGAGGTAATTGGCTACGAAGCGATGGCCGGTGTAATCGACGCCCTGCAGCGTGGCGTCGCTCTCCGGCAGGATCTCTTTCCAGTTCTCGCGCGCCGGGTTGCGCAGATCGATGGCGATGAGACGGCCCTTCTGCGCGTTGAGATCGGTGCGGAAGTAGAGGACCGGTCCGTCGTTGCCGACGAAGGTGTAGTCGTTCTCGATCTTGTCGACGACCGTCACCGGCATCGCATACGGATCCTGCAGATCGCGGACGTGAACCTGGTTCCTGTTCGCCGTCCCCTGCGTCGTGCTAATGATCAGATACCGCCCATCCTCGGAGACATCCGCGCCGTGATTCCACTCCGGCTGCGACGGATCGTAGTAAACGACCGGGTCGTCCGACTGCGGCGTGCCGAGGCGGTGGTAGTAGACCTTCTGATCGCGGTTCAGGCTCTGGTACGCCTTGCCCGATTCGACGGCCGGAAAGCGCGAGTAGAAGAAGCCTTTGTCGTCCTTCGTCCAGGAGATCCCGGAGAATTTGACCCACTTCAACTCATCGGAAAGCTGGTTGCCGTTTGCGACTTCGACGACGCGGATGGTCTGCCAGTCGGAGCCCGCTTCGGCGGCCGCGTACGCAACGTACTTCGCGTCATCGCTGACGGAGACGCCGCCCAACGCGACGGTGCCGTCCTTCGACCAGCCGTTCGGATCGAGCAGAACGCGCGGCGTGTCACCCCACTTGTCGACGGTGTAGACGACGAACTGATTCTGCAGGCCGTTGTTCTTCGAGAAGAAGTAGTGGCCGCCGCGCTTGTACGGCGTCGAGTACTTCTCGTAGTTCCAGAGCGTGGTGAGCTGCTTGCGGATCGGCTCGCGCTCGGGAATCGTGCCGAGGTAGTCGAAGGTGATCTTGTTCTCGGCGGCTACCCAGTCCGCCACGTCCTTCGAGGTGCGGACGTCGGTCTCGAGCCAGCGATACGGATCGGCGACCTTGGTGCCGTGGTAGTCATCGACCTGCTCGACCTTCTTCGTTTTGGGATACTCGATCGGCGCGCCAACGGCGGCGGCGGTGATGAGGAGCGCGGTCATGACGGCCGCGAACGTGCGGAGATGCATGGAAATTACTCCTTCGTGATGTCGGCGGTATGGGCGAAGTAGATTAGTGGACTAGTAGATTAGTCGATCAGCGGTGTGCCTCGCGTCGCGGCCCTAATCTACTAATCCACTGATCTACGAATCCACTGTTTTCGTCGTAACAGCAG
>JAFAOU010000234.1 GCA_019247495.1 Acidobacteriota bacterium | reverse complement strand
CTGCAAGGTGGGATGGACGACCGCAGGACTGTAGCGCGAAAGCGGCCGTCGGTAAAATGACGAAATGGCAAACGCGCGATTCACCGCCACGCTGCTCGACGGCCACAAAGGCGCGGCATTCGAAGTTCCGTTCGATCCGTCCGAACGGTGGTCGATCGAACCGACGCGCATCCGCGCCGGCCGCAACGGCCATCGAGTGATCGGCACCGTCAACGGCGTCGGCTTCGACAGCGCGATCGTGCCGCGCGTGAAGAAGTTCTGGATCGAGATCGACGACGTGGTGATGAAAAAAGCGAAGCTCGAGATCGGTGACCGCGCGAAGATCGATCTCCGTCCCGCGCCTGCGAAGCCGCTCGGAAATCCCGACAAGATCCTCGCTCTCGTCCGAAAAATCTGTCTCGGCATGCCGGACACCGAGGAGAAGATTGCGTGGGGGGAGTCAACGTGGCGCGTACACGGAAAACTCTTCGCGATGTTCTCCAACAACCACCACGGCGACGGCCGCATCGCCGTCTGGTGCAACGCGCCGCTGGGTGCGCAGCAGGATCTCGTCGCCGCTGATCCCGAGCACTTCTTCGTCCCGCCATACGTCGGCGTCGGAGGCTGGATCGGCATCAACCTCAATACGCCGCTACCGAAAGGCGCTCTGGCCGCGATCCTCGAACAGGGCTACCGGGCGACGGAGGAGAAGCGCGCCGCTACGAAACGCCGGCGCGTAGCAACGCGCTGAACCTCTCCGCGTCGCGTACCCGAGGGATGTTGTTAAACATCACGTACGCGTCGCCTTGGCGCGGCAGCTTCGCAACGAGCGAGCGAAGTTCATCATCGGTGTAGACGTGATACGCATTGCCGATTCCGTGGAGGCGCCAGTACGTCAGCGGCTGCGGTAGGGCATCGCGGTCGAATGGATCGACGACGTGGGTGAGATCGAGCTCGCCGCATAACTCGGCGATCAACGAGTCCGGCCACGGTCCGCGCGGCTCCCACAGAAATCGAATGCCTTCCGGACGTTCGATGCGGGAGAAAAACTTCCGCATGTTCGCGGCATTCTCCGGTTCCGCACGGAAACTGGCCGGACATTGAAAGAGCACAGCGGTCGCGCGCAGCAGGCGTGCACACGCCAGCGTCGTCTCCCAAGCCTTCATCACAACCGGGGTCGTCTGGAAGGTACCGCACTCCGCGCGTTCCGCGTCGGTCAGCGGCGTCTTCAGCCGCCGGTACGTGCGACTGGTGGCGCGGTGCGTGATCAGTTGCCATGCCTTGATCGTGAATTCGAATCCGTCTCCGGCTTGCTCGCGCCAGCGCGCGACCGTGCGCGGCGCCGGCGGCTCGTAGAAGGTTTGCTGGACCTCGAGTACCGGAAACGTCTCGAAGTACTCGCGCACGCCGATCGTGAAGCCGCACAGGCCGACCTTGATCACGTCGCGATCACGCCTGCGCGGTGCCGCTCTGAATCGCCTCGCTGGCGTCCCGCATCAGTTCATCGAGGTCGAACGGCTTGGTGATGATTTTCGCGATGCGGTCGTGCGGCAGGCGGCGGAGGATGTCCGGCGCCGCCGCGGTCATGACCAGGATCGGCGGGGTGACCGCGCCGCGCGATTGCAGATGCGCGATGACGCCGATGCCGTCGACGCGCGGCATCATCAGATCGAGCACGAGCAGGTCGAAGCGGCTCTGATCGAGCTGCACGATGGCATCAGCACCATCGTTCGCGGTCGTCACCTCGTAGCCCTGCCGGACCAGAACCCGCTGCACGAGCATGCGGATGGCGGGATCGTCGTCGGCCACGAGAACGCGCAGGCCGGCACCTTCATCAGTTTTCGTCACGGGCGCGAAGTGTAATTCGAAGCGCGCCGATTACGAGTCAATCTTTACTTCCCCACTGTCCTTCAGCGGCAGCTTCTTCATCTCCTGCAGCGTGATGCGAAGAACGCTGCCGAGGGTGAAGCCTTGCGGGAAGCAGTGCGGGATGCGCACGCCGGCGCCGCTCAATTCGAGAAAATCGAGCGGCGGTTTGCGGCGCGCCAGGACGAAGACCAGTTTGCGCGGGAGGTCTTCGCGGTCGTCGGCGTTGAGGTGCAGCGGCTGGAGGTAGTAGCCGAAGTGCATCGTCCTCAGCGCCGGGACGCCGCCGGAAAACTCGGGGAGCGTCACGCTTAGTCCGAGGGCGCCGAAGATCCAATTCTCCTGCGCGAACTCGCCGCGCCAGAAATCTTCCTCGTCCTGAGTGAGATGTTCGAGCCGCATCAGCGCACGCGGTCGATGAAGGCTGCAAATTGATCGCGGCCCTCGTAGCCGACGCCTCTGTCGCGCGGCTTGCCGTCGGCGCCAGCGATGACCACCGTCGGAAACGCACTGACGCGGTAACGATCCATGAGTTCCTGTACGGCGGGATCGTTGTGGCCGTCTTCGCGTTGACGGTCGACGACCTGCACGGCGATGTAGCGATCGTTGATCTTCGCGGCCAGCGCGCGGTCCATGAAAACTTCGCGTTCGAGGAGATGACACGGTCCGCACCATTCCGCGGAGAACTCGTAAAGGATCGGCCGGTGCGAGCGCTGCGCGGCAGCCGAGGCCAGGCTGATCGGCGTCCAGTGCACGAGGCTCGCTTTCGGCCCTAAGCCCGTATCGTTCGTCACCGGGTACTTTGTCGAGATGACGCGCGCGATGATCAGCAACGCCGTCAGGATCACCAGCCAGACCGGCAGCGCGCGTTGTTTGGTGCGGTCGAAGGTCAGGTTAGTCGGCACCGTACGGAACCTCCCGGCGCGAGAAGATCACGCAGGCCAGCAGCAGTGCGACCGAGGCGTTGCAGAGCATCATCAGGATCCAGTTGCGGTCGAACGGAATGAGCGGTCCGTCCGGGAAAACGTTGCGGCGGGCTGCGGCGAACCCCTCCATCACTCCCGGATGCGCGCGCAGCAGCGCACCGATTTTGCCCATCTCTCCGCTGACCGCGCTCTTCATCATGGTCAGCAGACCGAAGATCATCGACGAAAGAATCTGCACGACGATGTAGATGGCGACGTTCGCATACGAGCGTGAGAAGCTGCCGAAGAACGCCAGCAGACAGCAAACCAGCAGCGTTTTGAGCGCCGCCACGAGCATCGCCGACAGCGCCGTGCGCCAGGTGATCGTCGTTCCGGCGATGAGGCGGCCGATGATGTCGCTCGCGAACACCACGAACATCGCAACCCAGATCGCCAACAGCACGCCGGCCACGCGCGAGACGAGATACGCCGATCGCCCGACCGGTTTGCTGAGGATGAGTTGCAGCGTCCCTTTCGAAAACTCAGGGCCGATGAGCTGGCAGCCGGCGATGAGCGTGAAGAGGCCGATCATCTCGTACGGCGCCTGCGACGGCGCGCCGATGGCGGTCATCATCACGACGATGACGATCAGGACCAGCAGCGCGGCGACGTAGCCGAGGTGCGCGAAATGCCGCCGCAGCGTTTCGACGATCACGACGAAACTCACGATTCACCTCGGAAGATCGATTCGAGATCGGCGGTGCGGCGGCGAACGTCGATGACGCCCGCACCAGTTCCCACAATGCGCGACACCAGCTGCGCGATCTCTCCCTCGGTCGCGACATTCGCAGTAACGGTGTCGTTCTTTGGCAGAACGCCGCCAACCGCAGCCGTGACCGTCGCGACGTCGTACGAACCGGGCAGCAGCGTGACGGTGATGGTGATCTTCGCGACCTCGCGCAACGCTTCATCGCGCGCAATCACGCCATCCTTGAGGAACAGCACGCGATCGCAGACTTTCTCGATCTCGGCCAGTTGATGCGAATTCAGCAGCACCGCCGCGCCGCGCGCTTTCTCCTCGGCGATGAGATCGCGCACCAGAAAAACGCCGTTCGGATCGAGACCGGAAGTCGGTTCATCGAGAAAAAGAAAATCGGGATCGAGCATCAGCGCCTGCGCCATTCCGATGCGCTGGAGCATCCCGCGCGAGTATTGCGACAACCGCTTGTCACTCGCCTCGGTGAGCGCGAGCCGCGCCAGGAGCTCGTCCACGCGAGCACGGACACGATCGTGCGGAACGCCCGCCAGACGCGCCATGTAGCGGAGGAATGCGCCACCCGAGGCGCGGCGGTCGAAGTTCATCCGCTCGGGCACAAAGCCGGTACGGCGGCGGACGTCGAGGTCATCATTCGAGCGGCCATCGATCGTGATCGATCCGGTGTCGGCGTTGAGAAAACCGACGATGCAGGACATCAGCGTGGTCTTCCCTGCCCCGTTCGGACCGATCAGACCGACCACTTCGCCCGGAGCGATGGTGAGGTCGACACCCTTCAGCACGGGACGCACTTTGCCGAGCGGGCGATACGCCTTGGTCAACGCTTCGACGCGGATTCCGTTCATTGCTGGCGCTTCCGCAATCCGGTCACTATCTCGTCCATCTTCGCGCGATGAAAGGTGTCGATGGTCCGTTGCAATTCGTCTTCGGGCGTGGCCGAGAGATCTTCGTTGTAGACCTTCTTCAGCGCGCCGGCGAGGTAGACCTTGGTCTCGATACGCCAGTTCGGACGGGCGAAAAACTCCGTCTGCACGGTGAGCTTTTTCGGACCCACGTCGAACGCGTCGAGGCGTCCCATTGGTTCATGCTGCGGATCTGGCATCGCGGTCGATGATAGCAGCGGTCGCCGAGAACCGATTTCAACCACAAAGACACAAAGGACACGAAGGTGCTCTCTTTGTGTCCTTTGTGTCTTTGTGGTGAAACGCCTTATCGCAAGAGTCTCGCCGCGTTGTCCCACAGGATCGCGCGCTCAATCTTCTCGCCCAGTCCCAGCGCGAGGAACTCCTCAACATTCTTTCGTGGCGACACCACACCCGGCGACGGCCAGTCGGTGCCCCACAGAATCTTGTCCGCGAGATCAGCGACGCGCGGAACGTAACGCAGAAGCGCCTTCGGCGGGATTCCGGAGATGTCGAGACGCACGTTCGCGTGACGCCGCGCCAGGAAAAACGCGGTCTCGCCATGCAACGGACGGCCGGCGTGCGCGAGGATGATCGGCAGCCGTGGAAAATCGTTCGCCACATCATCGATCGGCATCGGATCGGCGAAGACATTGCGCGCCCGCGGGAAGACCGAGGTTCCCGTGTGAAACATCACCGGCACCTGCCGCTCCTCGCACTCGCGATAAATCTCCGCGAGTTGCCACAGTTCGCCGAGGTACGCATTTGGCGAGAAGAGCTGGTGGGGCGGATGGATCTTGATCATGCGGATGCCGAGGTCGAGAACGCGGCGGATTTCATCGCGTACGTTGATCTCGTGCAGCGGATTCACGGATCCAACCGGCAACAAACGATCGCGATGATCGCGCGTAAAGTCCGCGATCCAGTCGTTGGTCTCGCGCGTGAAGCCCATAACGTCCGGCGACACATAGTTGATGCAGCAGATCCGCTCAATCCCCTCGGCATCGAGAAAGCGAACCACGTTGTCCGCCGACGACAGCACCGACTTCGCGTTCGCATGCGAAGGATCGTCGACCATCGACATCACTTCGGGCTTGAGCATCTCCCACGGCTGAATGTGGACGTGGACGTCGAACACGCGCATGGTCACGCCAGCATCACCAGCCGCATGCAGACCGCGGTGTCGGGACATGCGCCCTGCA
>JAFAOU010000158.1 GCA_019247495.1 Acidobacteriota bacterium | reverse complement strand
CCGATCGCGGCCGAGGTGACGGCGACGACGGGCGGGTTCATCGCGGCGATCGTGCTCGCGCTTTGCGCTATCGGCGCCGGCGAAGTGCCGGTGTTTCCGTACTTTCGCTGGCTGCCGCTGCTGATCGCTGCTTGGGCGCTGCTGGTTTACGCAAATCAAAGGCGGTGGGCGTTGTATCTCGCCGCGGTTGCGTCATCGCTCGGCATCCTCTGGAGTCTCGACGTCGGCATCTGCGCGGTCGCGGCTTCCGCGATCGTCATCCTCATCTACACCCGCCGCGTGACGCTGATCGCGGTTGCGGCCATCGCAGCGCCGTTGATCGTTCTGCTGATTGCGCGCGCCGATCTCCAGCACTTTTTTCGCGACTCCTTCGTCATCATTCCCCGGTCGATCGACGCGATCTGGTCGCTGCCCGCCAAGCCACTTCCGTCGCTGTCGCTGCTCGTGCATCCGACGGCGCTGTGGGATTGGCTGGCGTCGGAATCAGCGCGTTACTACCTGCCGCCGGTCTTCTTCGGATTCCTCCTCGCGTTGGCGATTCGGACGCGCGACATGCGCATCGCCATCATCGCCATTTTCTCGATCATCCTCTTCCGCACTGCCGCGGGCAGGTGCAGTTGGAGCCACACGCGTTTCGCGATTCCGCTCCTCGGCATCGCGGTCGTGGCGTTCCTCTTCGAGCCGATGCTGCGGCGTCCGTGGAACGCGTGGCGCGCGATCGCCGTCATGACCGCGGCGATCCTCGCGTTCCGTTACTTCGAGATCGCGGACAACGTAAAACTCGGGTCGAAGCTGCTGGCCGGCTGGCCCGCGCGGCAGCGGCATGAAGGGCTCGTCCCGTATCCGATGGCGCGTGGACGCGGCATTTACACATACGCGGAGAACGCAGCCGACCTTGCCGCTCTGAACGAGCTCGCACAGCGCGCCGGTCCGGGACCGATCTTCGATCTTTCCGGCGAACGGGCGCTCTACTACTTTCTCAACCGCCGCCCGGCGACGCGCTGTCCGGACGTGGCCATGCTCTCCAATCCGGAGCTGAGCGCCGAAGCGTTGCGAGAGTTGGATGCGCGGCCGCCCGTTTTCGTCGTCCTCGAAGGAGCGAAGATCCAGGGCTCGCTCGACGGCATCGCCAACCGCGACCGCGTTCCGCCAATCGCAGCCTGGATCGACGCGCACTATTCGGTTCACGTGAGCGCGGGCAGATTTGTGGTCGCGTCTCGCAAGTAGCTGCGTATCATCTGCTCGTGTTGGCCCCGGTACTCCGAATCGTTCGTTTTCCCCTCCACATCGCCGCGAATTGCGCCGGAATCGCTTGCCGGCTGATCCCGCGCGAGCGCCGGTTTGGTGCCGCGAAGGCCGCTGCGGACACGATCGCTCCTCTCCTTCGGTTGCCGGCACTATCCCGACTTCGAAGCGCGCAAATGATGGAGACGCCGTCAGAAGTTGCGTTGCAGATGGTGCTTCGTGCGCTCGACCGCGTCGGCACCGAATACGACCCGGTCGTGCGCGTTCACGGCGCCGAACCGTTTGCGATTGCGCGCGACGCCGGGCGCGGATTGCTGATGATCGGTCCGCATGCGGCGCTCAGCAAACTGGTGGTGCGGTTTCTTTGCGACCAGGAGTACTCGCCGGTCATCGTCGTTGCCGACTTGATGCGGTTCGGCGGCATGCAGCGGTATCCGCGGCAGATCGTCACGACGCCGGACTTCCTGCTGCGCGTCCGGACGGAACTTCGCGCGGGATCGATCGTCGGCGCCATGGCCGATCACGAGCCGGGCACCGCGCGCCGCGCCTTCGAGGTGCAAACGCCCGCGGGACCGGTGCTGTTGTCCGACGGTCTCATTCGCATCGCGCAAAAATGCGGCTCCGCGATTCTGTTCATCGCCAGTGCGCTCAGCGACGACGGCGTCGTTCACATCTACCTCGAGCCGCCTTCGCCGGACTCGCACTCCGTCGAAGCGATCACGAAGGATTTCGCCGCATTCGTGCAGTCGCATGCCGGCCGCGTTCAGCGTGCGATCCGCGACGATTACCGACTGTCCGGTTCCGAACACCTCGGCCTGAAACTGAACGAACAGACTGCCCCTCGACGCCGATAAGCCCTTTGTTTTCAGTCAACCTGGCGTGGCATCGCGCTTGGTTATGTAGCGGTCCAGCATGGATCGCGAAATTGCACAATCGGTTCGGACGAAGCGCGTCACACGGCGCGTGATCGTCGCAGCAGTCGCCCTCGCGGCGCTCATCTTCTGCGTCGCCGCAACGGTCAGTTGGCTGCGTCCCTCGGTGCGCCGTTCCGAGTTGCAGATTGCGCGTGTTGAGCGCGGCGTTGTCGACGCCACGATTCAGGCTTCAGGAACTGTCGTACCGGAGGTCGAGACCGTCATCTCCAGTCCGGTCGAGGCGCGGGCGTTGCGGATTCAGCATCGCGCCGGCGATCAGCTTCACGCCGGTGACGCCATCCTCACGCTCGACACCTCCGCCACGAAGCTCGACCTCGAGAAGTTGAACGACGCCGTCGCGCAGAAGGAAAGCGCGCTGGCGCAGGCGCGACTGAAAGCGGAGGAAGAGATCGCGGCTTCCGGCGCGGCGCTGGAGCAGAAGCAGCTCGACTCCGACATCCTGAAACTCAAGGCCTCACAGAACACGCGCATGCATGCCGAGGGGCTGGTGTCGGCGCAGGACGAGCTCGTGGCGGTGACGGCGAAGAAGAAGAGCGACATCGAAATCGCGCAGCTTCGCGATGCGATGAGCCGTACGAAACGGACTGCCGACGCGCAGATTGCGGCGGCGCAGCTCGACTTGCGGACGGCGCAGAAGGAGCGCGATCAATCCGAGCGTCAACTCAATCTGGCCATGGCGCGCAGCGATCAGGACGGCGTGCTGACGTGGGTGCTGCCGGAAGTCGGTGCGACGGTTCGCAAGGGCGACGTGCTGGCGCGCGTGGCGGACCTTTCCGCGTATCGCGTCGTCGCGACAATCTCCGACGTGCATGCGTCGAAGCTCGCGGCCGGCATGCGCGCGCACGTGAAGCTCGACGACACCACCACCATCGACGGCACCATCTCCAGCATCGATCCGCGCATCGAAAACGGAATCGCCAGGTTTTACGTCACGCTCGATCAGCGCGCGAATCCGCGGCTGCGCAACAACCTCCGCGTCGACGTTCTCCCCGTTCTCGGCAGTCACGGCAACGTGCTGCGCGTGCGCCGCGGCGCGCTGGGACAGGGCGAGCGCGAAGAAGTATTCGTCGTGCGCGGCCACGTGCTCGTGCGCACGCTCGTGCGCTGGGGTTTGGCGGGCGACGAACTGATTCAACCGATCGACGGCCTTCGCGAAGGCGACGAGGTCGTCATCTCGAACATGAGCGAGTACCAGGGCCTGAAGGAATTGCGGCTGAAGTAACGGGACAAGGAGAAACCATGATCACACTGAACAACATCGACAAGGTTTACCGGACGGAGCGCGTCGAGACGCTCGCGTTGCAGAACATCAACCTCGACATCGCGGACGGTGAGTTCGTTTCCATCATGGGGCCGTCGGGCTGCGGGAAGTCGACGTTGCTGAACCTGATCGGGCTGCTCGACAAGCCGACGAAAGGCAAGCTGCTGCTCGACGGGACGCACATCAACGGCGCGGGCGACCGCTCGCTGGCGAAGATGCGGAACGAGAAGCTCGGCTTCGTTTTTCAAAGCTTCCACCTCGTGCCCGATCTGACGGTGCTCGACAACGTGGAGATCCCGCTGCTGTATCGCAAGATCGCCGCGGGCGAGCGCAAGAAGCTGGCGCTTGCGGCGCTCGACCGCGTCGGCCTTTCGTCGCGCGTCCATCACTTCCCGACGCAGCTCTCCGGCGGCCAGCAGCAGCGCGTGGCCATTGCGCGCGCCATCGTCGGAAAGCCGCGCATCGTGCTCGCCGACGAGCCGACCGGGAACCTCGACTCCGCCATGGGCGACGAGATCATGGGCATCCTTCAGGAGCTGAACGAGAAAGACGGCACGACGGTGGTCATGGTCACGCACGACGACCGTTTCGCACAGCAGACCGGCCGCACGATTCGCCTCTTCGACGGCAGGCAGGTGGCGTGATGCGCGCAGCGCGTAACGACGGAGCGCTGGCGTCCGCGCCGGCTGGCTCGGCGGCGTCTCGCCGCCGAACCGCCAACTCAGACTTCGGTGGTAACAGGACGCCGGCGCGAGCCTCCCATTCGGCGGCGAGACGCCGCCGAGCCAGCCGGCGGGACGCCAGCGTTCCGGCCGCGAGCATCGCATGCCTGATGTGGCATGACAGGAAAGGACTCCAATGAACATCGCCAACCTCAAACTCGCATTTCGTGTGCTGGCGCGGCGCAAAGTCTTCACCGCCATCTCGCTGGTCGGCATCACGCTCACGCTGGTCGTGCTGATGGTGGCCACGGCCATCCTCGACAACATCTTCGCGGCCGGCAAGCCGGAGTCGAACCTCGACCGCATGCTTTTCGTCACCGTCGTCGGGCGTTACAGCAAAGACATGAGCCAGACCAGCCAGCCCGGCTACGGATTTCTGCAGAAGACGATCCGCGATCTTCCGGGCGCGGAGCGGTACGCGTACTTCACCCAGTTGCAGACCGCGGTCATCTACTCCGGTGCGCAGCGGATCGAAACACAGATGAAGCGCGTCATGCCGTCGTACTGGCAGATCCTCGATTTTCACTTCATCGAAGGGGCTCCGTTCACGGCCGCCGATGACGCGGCCGACCGGCCGGTCGCCGTAATCACGGACGCGCTTCGGGACAAGGTCCTCGGTCCCGGCCCCGCGGTCGGACGCACCATCAACCTCGGCGGGCAGAAGTATCGGATCGCCGGCGTGGTCTCGCGCGTTCCCATCACGCGCATGTCGGCGTATGCGGAGGTGTGGGTGCCGATCGGTGCGGTCACGGCGGAACTGCAGCGGGCGACGATCGGCGAGTACAACGGACTCGTGCTCGCGCACAGCCGCGACGATTTTCCGGCGCTGAAGCGCGAGTTCAACACGCGCGTGGCGAACTACACGACCGCCGACGATCGACCGGGCATGGAGACGCGCTCCGGCCTCGACACCGCGTTCGAAGCGCTGGCCCGTCCGATGCTCAACAATCCGGCGAACACGGACGCTGGGCTCGTGCTGCGGACGATCTTCGTGACCCTCGCGCTGATCTTTATGACGCTGCCGGCGCTCAACCTGGTCACGCTCAATCTCAGCCGGATTCTCGAACGGGCGCCGGAGATCGGTGTCCGCAAAGCGTTCGGCGCGCCGAAGCGCACGCTCATCGCGCAGTTCGTGACCGAGAACGTGATCCTCACGCTCCTCGGCGGCGCGCTCGGATTCATCTTTACGATCATCGCGCTGGCTGCGCTCAATCACACATCGTTCATCCCCGAGGCGCAGTTCAACGTCAATGCGCGCGTGTTCGGGTACGGCATGCTCATCGCGATTTTCTTCGGCGTCTTCTCCGGCTTCTATCCCGCCTGGAAAATGGCGCGGCTCAATCCTGTCAATGCTCTTCGCGGAGGTGCGCTGTGATTCGTCACCTGCTCAAGCTCGTATGGCGCCGCAAGCGCGCCAACGCGCTGCTGATCGTCGAGATCTTCTTTTCGTTCCTGGTTTTCTTCGCGGTGGTGACGTTCGGAACCTCGGCGATCATGCGCTACAACAAGCCGCTGAATTTCGACTGGCACGATGTGCTCGTCCTCAATGTGTCCATTCCGTCCGAGCGCGGACTGCCGCCGGGCGAACGCCATGGCGACAACACCGCCGACGTCGCCGCGCTCGATCGCCTGATGAAGGAGATCGCGGCCATGCCCCAGGTTGTGGCCATCGGCGGTTCGCATACGCCGCCGTATTCGCTCTCGACGATGGAAGGCGTATGGCACATGCGCGGGAAGCGCGTGCGCATGACGATGGACGACGTCACCGACGGTTATCCGAAAGCGATGAACATCTCTCTACTTCGCGGGCGCTGGTTCAAACCGGAGGATGACGCGCTCGGCTACACGCCCGTGGTCGTCGACAGCGATCTAGCGAAAGCGCTTTTCGGCGACGAAGACCCGATCGGCCAGAAATTCGACGAAGAGGGCGAACACGAACAGCGCGTGATCGGAGTCATGCCGCCGTTCCGCAAGAATGGCGAGTTCACCAGCGAACATATCAACATGGTGTTCCGCCGCCTGACACTCGCCGAGAAGAGCGTCCGAGTGCCGGGGAGCCTGCTCATCCGCGTTCGGCCCGGGACTCCAGCGGCGTTCGAGGAAGCGATCAGTCGCCGCACGCACGAGATTTTTCCGAACTACGAACAGCGCGTGCGGCGGATGGAGGCGATGCGCACGTTCGCCCTGCGGATTTACCTGACGCCGGTGGCGGTGGGAAGCGTGATCGCGGCGTTTCTGATCACGATGGTCGCGCTGGGACTTTCCGGAGTGCTGTGGCAGAACGTCACGCGCCGCACGCGCGAGATCGGCCTGCGCCGCGCCCTCGGTGCAGCCGGCAACGAAGTCAATCGCCAGATCCTGGGCGAAGTGGCGCTGCTGGCAACGCTCGCGCTCATCATCGGCGTGATCGTCGTCGCGCAACTGCCGCTCCTCGGCATCCTCACTCTGGTCAGCCCGACGTCGTTCACGATCGGCCTGGTCGGCGCGCTTGCGACTATCTACGGCCTCACGCTACTGTGCGGGCTGTATCCGAGCTGGCTCGCCGGACGCGTCCAACCCGCACAGGCGCTGCACTATGAGTGACGCGGGAGTCGGGGGTCGGGTGTCGGAAGTCGGAGAAAGTGGTTGGCGTTGGGCTCGGACTCCGACTCCCGACACCCGACTCCCGACTCCCCACACATCATGATTCTCATCGTCGACGACGACCCTTCGATCACTGCTTCGCTGGCGCTCCTGCTGAAGCAGCACGGTCATCGATCGGCATCCGCGCATTCGGTCGACGAGGCGCTCGGGGCTATCCGCTCTGAGCGCCCTTCGCTCGTCATTCAGGACATGAATTTCTCGCGCCGCACGACGGGCGAGGAAGGGCTGGCGCTGCTGTCCGCGATCCGCGCCGAACAGCCGGACGTGCCGGTAATCCTGATGACGGCATGGGGCTCGATCGGACTCGCGGTCGAAGGAATGAAGCGCGGCGCCGCGGATTTCATCACCAAGCCGTGGTCGAACACGCTGCTTGTCCAGTCCGTCGAGACGGCGCTGAAGCTTGCCGAGACGCGCGACGTTGCCGCCGAGGCGCCGAGCCGCGCGGAGCTCGATGCGAAGTTCGATTTCGGCAAGATCATCGGCAGCGATCCGAAGATGCTGCGCGTGCTCGAACTGATCGGCCGCGTCGCGCCGACCGAGGCGTCGGTGTTGATCATGGGCGAAAGCGGCACGGGCAAAGAGTTGGTCGCGGAAGCGATCCACGCCAACAGCCGCCGCCGCGGCCGTCCATTCGTCAAAGTCAACCTCGGCGGGATTTCATCGACGCTGTTCGAGAGCGAGATGTTTGGCCACGTTCGCGGCGCATTCACCGACGCGCGTCAGGATCGCAAAGGACGTTTCGAAGTCGCCGACGGCGGGACGATTTTTCTCGACGAGATTGGGGAGGTCGATCAATCGTCGCAGGTGAAACTCCTGCGCGTGTTGCAGGACCGGACCTACGAAGTCCTCGGCTCCAGCCGCTCGCGCACCGTCGATGTGCGCGTGGTGTCGGCGACGAATCGCGCGCTGCATGATCTGGTCGGACGCGGGGAGTTTCGCGAGGACCTTCTCTATCGATTGAACCTGATCACGATCCAGCTTCCGCCGCTGCGCGAACGCCGCACGGACATCCCGCGCTTGGCGTCTGCGTTCCTGGCAATGGCCGCAGAGATTTACGCGCGCGAGGTCGAAGTCATCGCGCCGCGTGCCATGGAGTGGCTGAAGACGCAGAACTGGCCAGGCAACATCCGACAGCTCCGTCAGACGATCGAGCGCGCCGTGGTGATGTCTGATGCGAACGAACTGACGCTCGACGATTTCATCGCCGTCCGCGATCTCGAATCGCGCGAACGCCGCGACGCCTCGCTTCCCGACGCCGGCACGATGACCCTCGACGAAATTGAGCGCGGCATGATCGTAAAGTGCCTGCAGCACTACGACGGCAACCTCTCGCGCGTGGCCGAAGCGCTGGGCCTGAGTCGCGCCGCGCTGTATCGAAGGCTGGAGAAGTATGGGATCAGCGAGTGACGAGGGAAGCACTGAACCACCGAGGCACAGAGCACACAGAGAACTCCCTCTGTGACCTCTGTGTCTCTGTGGTGAAAAATGCCACATGACCCTTCGCACCAAACTGCTGCTCTGGTTCATCGTCCTGCACCTCGTGTTTGCGGGAGTGGCGGTGGTGGTGTTGATGGAGCATCAGAACTGGCTGTTCGTGGTCGAGGTGTTGTTCGTCATCTCGATCGTTATCAGCTATCGGATGGTCAACGCGTTGTTCGTGCCGATGGAGTTGATCCGCACCGGCGCGGAGCTGATCAGCGAGCGCGATTTCACGTCGCGTTTCGTGCCGGTCGGACAGCCGGAGATGGACCGGCTCATCGAGATTTACAACGCCATGGCCGACCGGCTGCGCGATGAGCGGCTGGCGGCGGAAGAGCAGCAGCAGTTGCTGCAGAAGATTGTCGAGGCCTCGCCTTCCGGGATCGTCATTTGCGATTTCAACGGCGCGATTCAGCAATCGAATCCGGCCGCGCAGCGACTATTGAGCGAGCCCGCGGTGCGCGAGGCGTTGCCGTTGCTCGCGGCGGGCGATTCGAAACTCGTCACGCTCGCCGGCGCGCGAAAACTCAAGATCTTGAGCGCCGAGTTTCGCGATCGCGGATTCGCGAAGAGTTTCTACCTGCTCGAGGAGATGACCGAGGAGCTGCGGCTGACGGAGAAAACAGCGTACGAAAAATTGATCCGGATGATGTCGCACGAGGTCAACAACTCCGTCGGCGCGGTGCGGTCGCTGCTGGAATCGGTGCTGCGCTACGCCGAACAGATCGGGCCGGACGATCGCGGCGATTTCACGAACGCGCTCACGATTGCCGCGGCACGCATCGAATCGCTGAACCGGTTCATGAGCGGCTTTGCCGACGTCGTGCGCCTTCCGCCGCCGCATCCGCGCGATGTCTTCCTTTCCGCGGTCTTCGACGACATCGCCACGCTGCTCCGTCCGGAGCTCGATCAGCGCCGAATCGTTTTGCGCGTTGACATCGCCCGTGATGAAACGATCCGCGTCGATCAGAGCCAGTTCGAGCAGGTCAGCATCAACGTGATCCGCAACGCCATGGAGTCGATCGGCGAGGATGGCGAGATCGCCGTCGCGTTCAACGATCACGCACTCACGATCTCCGACACCGGCCGCGGAATCGATCCCGCCGCGCGCGACGAGCTCTTCACGCCTTTTTTCACCACCAAGCGCGAAGGCCGCGGCCTCGGCCTGACCATCGTCTCCGAGATCCTGAACAACCACCGCCTCCCGTTCACGCTGCAGAACCGGGAGGGCGGTGGAGCGGAGTTTCGCGTGTCGTTTACTTGATGTCGGCCAGGCGGAAGGTGCTGTCCGAGGTCTTGTTGTCGATCACCGAGCTGTAGACGAAGGCGCGTCCACCGAAGACGTTGAACGCGATCAGGATGTAGCCGCCCGGCGGCGGCGAGGACATGCCGGTGAACGTGGCCACCGGCATCTGATCGAAGACATTCGCGCCATACGCCGGCAAGGTTCGGGTGGCGCGGAGAGTCCCGCCTGAGTCGTACGTAAAGACGTCGAGCGTTGCGCCGGTATCGAGCGTGCGCACGCCGATGTTCATCCGGAAGTTGGTCAGGTCGGAGGGAATCAGGAGGATTCCTCGGCTGAAGAAATCGAGCGCGGCGTCGGGGGACAAGGACTCTTCCGAAAATCCGGATGTTCCGGCCGTTCCGCCATCGCTGAAGACGCGCGCGGTGGCAATCGGCGCGTCGCCGCCGTTCGTGAGGATGTCCAGCGAGCCGATGCCGGTCGTGCCCATCGACGTCACGACGTCGGGATACGAGATGGACTGGCCAGGGGCCAAGGAAAAGGGCAGGGAGGGATCGGAGCTGCTGCCCGGCTGCAGTTGCTTGTGAAACACGAGATTGCCGGCGATGGTGTTGGTCGTTGCATTCAACATCTGCAGCGACGTGCGGAAAAATGCGGTCGCACCGGGCGCGGCGCCGGCCGCAGGAAGGACGCGCACCAGGACCGGATTGGTGTCGTAGGCAATCGCCTCGATGGCGTATCCAGGCGAATAGTTCGAAGAGCCGCCGCTGATCGTGCCGCCCGTCGTGCTCATGTCCGCCGTGGTGATCAAGTTGTAGCCGGTTCTGGGGTCAGCGAATGACTGCGTCAGCACCGAACCGCAGGCCGCCAACGACTGCAGCTGCACGACGCCGATCAAATCGCCCTGGCTTACGCTGACGGGCGGCGACAAGGTGACTTCGTTGCGGCCCTTGACGGCATTGAATGGTCCACGCGACGCCACCACAGTAAATGCCGCAACGGAGTTGAAGTTCTGCCGAAGGAAGACGATCTTGAACCCATTCGAACAGGCCGCGCTCCAGCCGACGGTGGCCTTGTTGACGGTACCGGCCTTTGTGGCGCCGGCGAATAAATTCACATACGTCACCGGACCGCTGCTCGTGATGGTGGCCGTGCCGCCGGCGTCCACGATCTGCGTTCCTACGGTGAGTGGTTGAGCGGCGAGTGACGCAGCGAAGAGGATGACGAGAATCGCGAAAGTAGTGCGCACGATTGGCTCCTTTGAATTCAGTAGAGGATACGCGTTTACCGCAAGGCCTCCAGCGCCGCGGCGTCGTCACGCAACGACGGCGCCAACCACGTGTACGGTCCGGCAGCGGTCAATCCCGCCTTCTCGAACAGCTTGCGGTACCACGCGGCAGGGCGGCGGATCATGCCGTTCAAATCGCCGGTGATGTCGTCGTCGGCCGTCAGCACTTCGAGGAAAAGGACTCCGCCGGCGAGGCGCACCAGCTCCGGAAGGCCTGCGCGGATGTCGTCATCATTGATGTAGTGAAGCGCGTCGGAACAGACGATCAGATCGTACGGTCCGCGCAGCCGCATTTTCGGCAGCTCGTCGAACGACGCCTTGCGAAGATTGCGCGACTCGCCAAACCGCGACACCGCGTAGTCGCTCGGATCAAGCCCGAGGTACTTGGCGCCGGGTCGAAGATGCTTGATGTGTGGCTGCCATGCCCCCTCGCCGCACGCAACGTCGAGCACGGAACGCAGCCGGCGGCGGAGGAAGTATTCGCACCCGGCGATTGCCAGCGAGACCTTGCGGCGCACGTCGTCCTTCGTGCTGACGCGGCTCCGGCCGCGATACCAGTGATCGAAATAGGCTCGGTCGTAACGCTTCTCGGGCATGACGGCGATTATGGTTCACGCGGAGACGCGGAGGCGCGGAGGAACTGCCATTTGCCGATTTGATGCGATCCCAAGTATGTTTACGCTCCGCGTCATGAGCGACAGCCAGCGCATCCTTGACTCCATTCGCCGCCTCGTGCGGATGCTGCGCGTCAGCGACCGGCAGGCGCAGTTGGAGCTCGGCGTTTCCGGCGCGCAGCTTTTCGTGCTGACCGAGCTCGGGAAAACGCCCTCGCTGTCGCTCAACGAGCTTGCATCACGCACGCTCACCGATCAGAGCTCGGTCTCGGTCGTCGTCACGCGGCTCGTCGACGCGGGACTGGTCACGCGCGACCGCGATCAACGCGATGCGCGGCGGCTCGTACTGAACCTCACTCGCGCCGGCCGTGCGCTGCTGCAGAACGCGCCGCCGGTCGCGCAGGAACGGTTGTTGGCCATCTTCGATGCTCTGCCCGAAGCGGAGCGCAAGCGTTTCGCGGACACCTTCGAAGAGATCGTTGACAACGCTGGCGCCGACGACGGCCCCGCGCCGATGCTGTTCGAAGACTCGGAGCGCCGGGAAGGCCACCTGAAGGCGGTTCCCAAAGAAGATGCGGCAGCGAAGTGATCTGAGTGTCGAAGGATCGGCAACGGCGGAGGGGATTCCCGTTGCACCCGACATGACGGAGCCTCGCGTACCCATCGAGCGCGCCTACATCGACAAGCGCGTCGTCTTGCTCTGCATCTGGTCAATCATTCTCGCTGTTGCCACAGGCTTCATCGCGCAGGGCCTGGTGGGACTCATCGGCATCGTCACGAACATCGCGTTCTACGGCCGTTTCTCAACCAGGTTCGTTTCGCCGGCCGGCAATCATCTCGGGTGGCTCGTCCTCATCGTTCCTGTGATCGGCGGCTTGATCGTCGGCGTGATGGCGCGCTACGGATCGAGAGCGATCCGCGGCCATGGAATCCCCGAGGCGATGGAGCAGGTGCTGTTGAACGAAAGCCGGATCCCGGCGCGCGTCACGTTGCTCAAGCCCATCAGCGCCGCGATTTCGATCGGCACCGGCGGGCCGTTCGGCGCCGAGGGGCCGATCATCGCCACCGGCGGCGCGCTCGGATCGCTGATCGGACAAATTCTCAAGACCACGGCCGACGAGCGGAAGACTCTGCTCGCCGCCGGTGCTGCGGCAGGGATGGCTGCGACGTTCGGCAGTCCGGTGTCCGCCGTGTTGCTCGCCGTCGAACTGCTGCTGTTCGAGTTCCGCCCGCGATCGATCGTCCCGGTCGCACTTGCAAGCGCGGCGGCGACAGCGATCCGCATGCTCTACGTCGGTACGGAGCCGATCTTCGCCATGCCGATGCTGGCGCGGCCGAGCGGCGAAGCGCTGGCGGCGTACGCGATCATCGGCGCGCTGGTCGGCTGGCTGGCGGTGTACGTCACCCGCGCCGTCTACTGGGTCGAGGATCTCTTCGAAAAGCTGCCGATCCATTGGATGTGGTGGCCGGCCATCGGCGGGCTCGCGGTCGGATTCGTCGGCTACTTCGCGCCGCATACGCTCGGCGTCGGCTACGACAACATCGAAGGAATGGTGGCGGGCCGAATCGCCGGACAGGCCGTGCTTTTTCTCTGCATCATGAAGTTCATCTCGTGGTCGATCTCCCTCGGCAGCGGAACTTCCGGCGGCACGCTGGCTCCACTCTTCACGATCGGCGGCGGCGCCGGCGTCGCCCTCGGCGAGTTGGCTACGACCCAGTTCCCGCGCTTCGGCATCGATCCACGTATCTGCGCGCTGGTCGGAATGGCGGCGATGTTCGCCGGCGCGTCGCGCGCGTTGCTGGCATCGGTCGTCTTCGCATTCGAGACCACGTTGCAGCCGATGGGACTTCTGCCGCTGCTATCCGGCTGCACGGCCGGTTTCCTCGTGTCGTCGCTGCTGATGCGCAACACGATCATGACCGAGAAGCTGGCGCGCCGCGGCGTGCGCGTGCCGATGGAGTACGGCGCCGACTACCTCGACCGCATTGCGGTGAGCGACGCCTGTTCGCACGCGGTGGTCACGCTGCGCGACGATCAGCGTATCAGTGAAGTGCAGGCGCTTGTTCCGACGCACCAGGGCTTCCCGGTCGTCGATCGCGCCGGTCGTCTCCTCGGCGTCGTCACGCGGCGCGATTTCATCGACCGCGAGCCGTTCACGCGCGTCGGCGATCTCATTCGCCGTCCGCCCGCCGTCGTCTTTTCGGACATGTCGTTGCGCGAGGCCGCCGATCACATGGTGCGCGAGGAAATCGGACGGCTGCCGGTGGTCGAGCGCGCCGATCCGTCTCACGTGGTCGGCATCCTCACGCGCAGCGATCTGCTCAGCGCGCACGCGCAACGCTTGGACGAAGCGCGGCGCTGACGTACTCTTCCGTTTTATGACGAGACAGGAGCTGCTGTCGAAAATCCCGCTGTTCGAGTCGCTGACCGAGGAGGATCTGAACGCGCTGACGATCCGCCTCGAAGAGAGCGAATTCGCTCCGGGCGATGTGATCTTCAATCAGGGCGACGAAGGCACGTCGCTCTTCGTGATCGAAGAAGGCGCGGTCGACATCTGCTACGGCGAAGGCGCCGGCAATGTCACCCTGGCGACGCTTTTCAACGGCCAGTATTTCGGCGAGCTATCGCTCTTCGACGGCGCGCCGCGCTCCGCAACCGCAACCGCGTCCAAACCGACGCGCGTGATCCGTCTCGACCGCGAAGACCTCGTCGACTTCGTCCATAAGAATCCCGCCGCGGCGTTGCGCATCATCGAAGAGATGGGCGATCGCCTGCGACAGACGAACGAGCTCATGTCGCGTCAGGTCTCGCGCAACGTGTTGCAGGAGCAGGAAGAGACATTGACGTTCGGCCAGCGCATCGCCGACCGCGTCGCGGCCTTCGGC
Source organism: Acidobacteriota bacterium (assembly GCA_019247495.1). GTDB lineage: Bacteria > Acidobacteriota > Thermoanaerobaculia > Gp7-AA8 > Gp7-AA8 > JADGNZ01. The sequence continues at coordinate 33,255 of JAFAOU010000158.1, read as the reverse complement.
GGCTCATGGCCGTTCATCATTCTCTTCTCGGTGATCATGACCGTGTGGATGTCGATCAACGTCCTGCGCGTGATGAGCTTCGATCCCTATCCGTTCATCCTGCTGAACCTCGCGCTCTCGTCGGTCGCAGCGCTTCAGGCCCCGATCATCATGATGAGTCAGAACCGCCAGGCGACGAAAGACAAGCTCCTCGCCGAGAACGACTACCAGGTCAACCTGAAAGCGGAGATGGAGATCGCCGCACTGCTGCGCGGACAGTCAGAGCTGCTTGCCAGAGTGGCGGTGATGGAACGGACGATCATCCGGCGCGGCGAGTAATCCAGCCGTAGCGCCGTCGGCCCGACGGCTGTACCGCCGCCGGCTCGGCGGCAAGTCGACGCGCCAGCGAGCCGCTGGCGGTCCAGCCGGCCAGCGGCCGGCGCTACGACGACGACCTCGTCACCGCCAGGTCATCTCAAACGCGCAGAACGCGTCGCCGAGGGCTTGGCACTTTGTCTCGACGACGGTTGGGTCGGTGCCGCCGTGCCGCAGGATCGACTCGAGGTAGAAGCCGACCGCGCTGGCGCAGTAGATCGGGCTATAGACGGGGTAATCGCTGCAGAGCATCCGGCCGCCGTTCGGAGTCTTGTCGAAGCGGACGTTGCCGAATTTCTGGAACTGGTTGTGGAAGAGCGCCTGGCTCTCCATGAACTTCACGAGCTCCGTGCTGTCGAGCGATTTGTAGACGCGTCCGATGCCCAGCTCCGCCGAGGACGCGCCGATCAGCGCGAGGACGTTCGGGTACTTCTGCTTCAGCGTCTCGTACGCCGTCCGATCGAGCTCGATGAGTGACGCGAACTCGCACCAGCTCGAGGCCAGCGGCGTTTTCGTGTAGCTCGCGGTGCGCGGCGTGAGCTTGGCGATGATCGCCGCGAAACCCTCTTCGCCGGCCACCTCGTTGAGGAACTGTTTGCGTCCGCCGAACATCACGCCCTTGACTTTGGCGGCATCGGGATTCGGTCCCACCAGCACTTCTTTGCCTTCGAGACGCGGCAACGGCGCCGCGGGACCTTTCCGTTGCAGGAGCAGAGACATGGCCCGGAATTCTATCGCTGATCCGAAAGAGCGCCGTCACCGTTCGTGTCAGACTCGTAACGGCAGGCCTCGGTCAGTTGGAGCATTCTGTCCGTTCGTTATTTGGGAGAAAATCTTTCGGTGCGCTGCCTCGGCCGCATTGCTTTCCTCATCCTGCTCGCGACAAGCGCTGCATCCGCACAAGTCAAGGAAACCATCGACGTTCACCTGGTCGAGGTGCCGGTCACGGTCGTCGACCGCGCGGGCAATCCGGTGCGCGGACTGACGGCGGCGAATTTCGAGCTGTTCGATCAGGGGACAAAGCGCGCCATCGGCAACTTCGACGCGATCGATTTCGAATCCGAGGCCGTGCGTTCGGCGTCACCGTTGAATCCGAGCGCGCGCCGCAACTTCATCCTCCTTTTCGATCTCTCCTTCTCGTCACCGATCGGGCGGAACAAAGCGCAGGAGGCGGCGCGCAACTTCATCGCCAGGGGCATGGGACTCCGCGATCTCGCCGCCGTCGCCACGATCGACGTCGATCGTGGCTTTCGCATGGTCACTTCGCTGACGACGGACCGCAATCTCCTCGGCAGCGCCATCGCCAATCCGCGGACGTTCGTCTCTTCCGATCCGCTGCGCATCGCTGGCACGGCCACCCTGCAACTCGCGCCGGCGGACAACGTGGCGCGCGCGGACGTCGACGCCGTCGACGATTTCGCCGCCGACATCGCGCGCGGCGAGAAGAAGCTCAACGATCAGTACAACCGAAGCCGCATCGAGCGGCAGTTGCGCCTTCTCTCCGACCTCGGCCGCACGTTGCGCGTGCTGCCCGGCCGCAAGCAGATCATTCTTTTCTCTGAGGGATTTGATCCGAGACTCGTGCGCGGGCGCGATGCGCGGTCGGGAGCCGACGAGCAGGACGACGTATCGCAAACGACGTCAGGCAACGTCTGGCGCGTCGACACCGACGCGCGCTACGGCAGCTCGATGACCATGACGCTGCTCGACGAGATGGCGCGCTCGCTGCGCGGCTCCGACGTCGTGCTCCACGCCGTCGACATCCAGGGCGTGCGCGTGCAGAACGACGAGAACGGATCGCGCATCAACTCCAACGACGCGCTGCATCTTCTGTCGCGTCCGACCGGCGGCGAAGTGTTCAAGAACTCGAACGACGTCAACGCCGATCTCGAGAAAATGCTGCGCGCACAGAACGTCGTCTACGTCCTCGGCTTCCGCGCGCCGGCGTCGAACAGCGGGAAGTTTCACGAGCTGAAAGTGCGCGTGACCGGCATTCCCGGCGCTCACGTTTTTCACCGCGCCGGCTACTACGACTCAGGCGCCGAGAGTGCCCTGGAGCGTTCGCTCTCGAATGCGGAGATCGTTCTCAACGACCTCGTGCAGAACGACATCAACGTCGCCGCACTGGCCGCCGCGTTCCCTGCGAAGGACGGCAGCGCGCAGGTGCCGATGGTCATCGACATCGGCGCGCCCGGGCTTCTGCACGACGCGAAGGCGAACGAGGTCGTCGCCGAGGTGTATGTCTACGCGTTCGATGATCAGGGAGTCGTGCGCGATCGAACGTACCAGCGGTTGACCATCAACGGCGAGCGGATGGCCGGCCACAAAGGCATCAAGTACTTTCCGACGCTCACCCTCCCGCCCGGCAAGTACGCGCTGAAGACGCTCGTGCGCGTGGCGGGCACGGAGCGAAAAGGCTTCGTGCGCACCGACATCGAAGTGCCGTCGACGAATGACGTCGCGCTGCTGCCGCCGATGTTCGTCGACGATCCCGCGGCGTGGATCGTCGTCCGAGGCGCCTCGCACGATGCCGCGCCGTATCCGTTCCACATCAACGGCGAGCCGTTCATGCCCAGCGCCAGCGCCGGCGTGACCAACGGCCACTCGCGCCGCGTGGCACTGTTTGTTTTCAACGTCGAGCCGGACGAGCTGGCGTGGGACGCATCCGCGATCGATGCGCTCGGTCCGCATCCCGGCACGCCCGCCGTTCTTCAACGGCTGCAGGGCCAGGACGTAATGAAGCTACTTCTCGATTACTCTCCAGCTGATCTGCTGGCGGGTCCGGCGTCGTTCGACGTCACCGTCCACAAGAAAGGCTCCAGCGACGCGAGAAAGGCAAGCGTGCCGCTGGTGGTTCAATGAAAGTCCTATCTGTGAACATCTGCGTCATCTGCGGATAAACCCTGGAGAACTGATGAAACGCTACCTCGCAACTGCGGCGATCTTCCTGTCCACATCCGCCATCGCTCAAATGAAGGAGACCGTCAACGTCAACGTCATCGAAGTGCCGGTGTCGGTCGTCGATTCGAGCGGCAACCCTGTGCGCGGCCTGACCGCGGCGAATTTCGAGGTCTACGACGGCGGGAAGAAACAGGCCATCACCTCGTTCGACAAGATCGACTTCGGCTCGACCGAGACCGCGAACGCGATCTCGCCGCTGAACCCCGCCGCGCGCCGCTCCTTCCTCCTCCTCTTCGACCTCGGCTTTTCCACGCCGAAGGCGCTCGTGCGCGCGCAGGAAGCGGCGCGTAATTTCGTAAGGTCAGCCGTCCAGCCGCGCGATCTCGTCGGCGTCGGCACGATCGACAGCACTCACGGATTCCGTCTGCAGACAGCCTTCACCACCGACCGCGAATTAGTCGAATCCGTCATCGCCGATCCGAGCGGATTCCGCGGCAACGACCCGCTGCAGATCGCGAACAAGACCGTCATCGATCTGACCGGGGAGAACGGGAAGACTTCTACGACGGCTGCCGAAGGCGGCAAGGGAGCGGCCCTCGCCTCCGCTGAGATAGCCGAGCGCCAGGTACAGATGACGCGCAGCAACGAGCAGTACGCTCGCGCGGGCGTGGAAAAGCAGGTCGAATACCTCGGCCAGCTCGCGAAAACGTTGCGCGCCGTCCCCGGCCGCAAGCAGGTCATCCTGTTGTCGGAAGGTTTTGACGCGAAATACCTCGAGGGCCGCGACGCCCGCGACACAGCGGCTGCGGCTCGCGACAACAACGCCGTGACCACGGGCCAGTACTGGAACGTTGACAACGATGCGCGCTACGGTAACTCGGCGAGCCTCACCATGCTCGATCGCATGGCCCAGGCGTTCCGCGCCTCGGACGTCGTACTCCACGCCATCGACATCCAGGGCGTCCGCGTGCAGAACGACGAGTCCGGATCGAACCTGAACTCCAACGCCGGCCTCTTCACGATTTCGCGCCCGACCGGCGGCGAAGTTTTCCAGAACTCGAATGACCTCAAGACCAGCTTCGGCCGGATGTTGCGCGCGCAGGAAGTGGTCTACGTGCTGGCGTTCCAGGCCCCGTGGGGCAACGCCGGCAAGTTCCACGATTTGAAAGTGAAGCTCGTCAACGCGAACGGGCGAGTCAACTATCGCAACGGTTACTACGAAAACGGCGGCGACACTTCCACCGCCGAGCGCACGCTCACCACTGCCGAAATCATCGTCAATGACATCCCTCAGGACGACGTTCACGTCGCCGCCTTCGCCGCGCCGTTCCCCGCGGGCGACGGCCGCTACCAGGTCCCGATCATCCTCGACATCAACGGCGCCGATCTGACGAAAGAAGCGCGTGGCAACATGGCCGCGGCCGAAGTCTTCGTCTACGCCTTCGACGATGAAGGCGTGGTCCGCGACCGCCTCTACCAGCGCCTGACGTTCGACATGCGAAAAGTCGGCGACCGGCTCAAGAGCGGCGTTCGCTATTACGGCACGCTGGTCCTTCCTCCCGGCAGCTATGCGATCAAATCGCTCGTGCGCGCGGGCGAGCCGGATAAGAAAAACGACAACGAAAAACGGGGCTACGCGCGCACGAACGTCATCGTTCCGAAGGCAGGAGCCGTTGCCGTGCTGCCGCCGATTCCGATCGACGAACAGCCGAAATGGCTGCTCGTAAAGGCCGCTGACCGTGGCGGCATGGGCGGCGCGTATCCATTCGAGCTGAACGGCCAGAACTTCATCCCCGGCGCCACGGCATCAAACAAAGTCGCGCTCATCGTCTACGGCGCCTCGGCCAACGAACTGACGTGGGAGACGACGCCGAAGACGAAGCTGCTCGGTACGATTCCAATCCCCGGCGGCACGAAGCTCGTCCTCCAGCTCGACGATCCCGCGCAGGTTTCCTCGCTTCAGGTCACGGTGCACAAAAAGGGCGTGCCCGAAGCGCAGACATCGAGCGTCGCGGTTTCGAGGCAGTAGCGACGAATGCGCCGCCTGCTCGCAGTTGCCGCCGCGTCTTTCATCGCGCTTTGCGCGTCGGCTCAAAACTCGTCGACGATCAACGTTCATGTCGTTGAGCTGCCGGTGTCGGTGCTCGACGCGTCCGGCAATCCGGTCCGCGGCCTGACCGCCGCGAACTTCGCGCTGTACGACGAAAAGAAAAAACAAGCCATCAGCTCGTTCGATGCGATCGACTTCGCCGCGGATGCTCCAGCCAGCGCGATCTCACCGATGAATCCGGCCGGGCGACGATCCTTCATCCTCCTCTTCGACCTCGGGTTCACCTCGCCGCGCTCGATGTCGCGCGCGCAGGACGCCGCGCGCCGTTTCGTCACCGAGAGCACCGGTCCGCGCGATCTTGTCGCCGTCGCCACCGTCAATCCTGACCGCGGCTATCGCTTCATCACTGCCTTGACCACCGACCGGCAACTCGTCGCCTCCGCGATCGCAAATCCCTCCACGTTCCACGGAAGCGATCCGCTGCAACTCGCCAATCAGACGGTGATCTGGAGCGGGCCGCAGGGCGCTGAATCGCCAGGATCCGCTCCGCTCATCGAGAGCAGCGGCCATGCAGCGGACGCCGACCAGCACCTGCGCGATCTGGCGGCATCAGCCACGGCGCAGAACGAAGTTGCCGTCCGCCAGCGCATCGAACGTGAGATCGACTCGCTCGGCAATCTGGCGCGCTCGCTGCGCATGGTGGCCGGCCGCAAGCAGGTCGTGCTGCTCTCCGAAGGATTCGACCCGCGCCTGCTGCAGGGTTTCGATGCGCGCGGCTCCAAGGAACAGACCAAGCTCAACACCCAGATCGTGGCCGGCAATCTGGAGAAGATCGATACCGACAAGATGTACGGCAACACCGCCGCGATGACGCGCGTTCAGCGGATGGCCGACAGCTTCCGCGCCGCCGACGTCGTGCTCCACGCCATCGACGTGCAGGGCGTGCGCGTGCAAAACAACCTCGACGAAGGCTCGATCATCAACTCCAACGCCAGCCTCTTTCTCGTTTCCCGGCCGACCGGCGGCGAAGTCTTCGAGAACTCGAACGATCTTCACTCCGATTTCGAGCGCCTGCTTCGCCAGCAGGAAGTCGTCTACGTCCTCGGCTTTCACACTTCCGACAATGTGCCGGGCACGTTCCACAACGTCAGCGTGAAGCTCGTGAACGTGCCGCCGGGATCGCGCGCCGTTCACGCCGCCGGCTACTACGAACGTGGCCGCGTCACTTCGGTCGACCGCGCGCTCACCAACGCCCAGATCATCATCAACGACCTTCCGCAGACCGATCTGCGCGTCAACGTTCTCGCTACCGCCTTTCCGCCGAGCGGCGGGAAACCGGCGCAGGTTCCCGTCATCATCGACATCAACGGCGCCGATCTGATGCGCGAAACCGGCACGGTCATCGGTGGCGCCGACGTCTTCATCTACGCCTTCGACACCGCCGGCGTCGTTCGTGACCGGCTCTATGACCGCGTCACGATCGAGGTCGCGAAGGTCGGCGAGAAAGTCCGCACGACCGGCATCCGCTACTACGGAACGCTGATGTTGCCGCCCGGCAGCTACGCCGTGAAGGCGCTCATCCGTACCGGCGATCCCGAGCTTGGAGCCAGCGAGGCGCTCGAAAAGCGCGGCTACGCGCGAGTCAATATCAACGTGCCGGCCGAGGGGCAGATCGCGATTCTGCCGCCGATCCCGATCGATGAAGACGGCAAGTGGCTGCTCGTCCGTTCGAATCGCGCCGACAACGCGGACTATCCGTTCGAATACGGCGGCAGAACGTTTTCGCCTACCGCGACTGCCGACATGAGCGCCGGTCCGCGCAAAGTCGCGCTCTTCATCTTCGGCGCGCGCCCAGCTGACCTCACCTTCGAAACGCGGCCGCGCACCAACGTCCTCGGCGTCACCGAAAGCAACGGCGTCACGAAAGCGATCCTGCAGATCGAGGCGGCCGACGGCGCTAACACGCTCGACGTCACTGTGTTCAAGAAGGGAATCGCTGCCAGCCAGCACATCAGCGTCCCGTTGCTGTAGCTCGCTCTGCTTGATAGCCTCGCCGCATGGTAGAGAACTGGATCAAGCTTCACGACTTTCAGGACATCAAGTACGAGCGCACGGAAGATGGGATCGCGAAGATCACGATCAATCGTCCCGAGGTGCGCAACGCATTTCGCCCGCTGACGGTCAGCGAGATGAAGCAGGCGCTGGACATGGCCCGCGACGATGGCGAAATCGGCGTCATCGTCTTCACCGGCGAAGGAACCGAGGCGTTCTGCTCAGGCGGCGATCAGCGCGTGCGCGGCAAAGGCGGCTACGTCGATCCGAAGGAAAAGATCCCTCGCCTGAACATCCTCGACGTGCAGAAACAGATTCGTAGCATGCCCAAACCGGTCGTTGCGATGGTGGCCGGCTACGCGATCGGCGGCGGCCACGTGCTGCACGTCGTCTGCGATCTCACCATCGCCGCCGACAACGCCCGCTTCGGCCAGACCGGCCCGCGCGTCGGCTCCTTCGACGCGGGCCTCGGCTCGTCCTATCTCGCGCGCATCGTCGGCCAGAAAAAAGCGCGCGAAATCTGGTTTCTCTGCCGCCAGTACGACGCGCAGCAGGCGCTGGACATGGGGCTCATCAACACCGTCGTGCCGCTCGCGCAACTCGAAGAAGAGACGCTGAAATGGTGCCGCGAGATGCTGGCGCTCTCGCCGATGGCGCTGCGATTCCTGAAAGCCGCGATGAACGCCGACTGCGACGGCCAACTCGGCCTCCTCGACTTCGGCGGTGACGCCACGCTGCTCTATTACCTCTCCGAGGAAGCGCAAGAAGGGCGCGATGCGTATGTGGAGAAGCGCAAGCCGGATTTCAAGAAGTTCCCGAGATTTCCGTGAAATGCCTGGCAGACTTCAACCGGCGGTGAAGCCCGCCGTAAGAACCGTAGTCCACGGCTTTAAGCCGTGGGTAAGCCAGCATTTTCAGTTTGTGAGCCCGCCTTGGCGGGCGACAGAAAGCTTTCTTTCGCGCGCTGAAGCGCGCTCCCAAACCGCGGGCCACACCCGATCCCACGGCTTGAAGCCGTGGGCTACGGCTCTTACGCCGGCTACGCCGACGGTGTGCGCATTCCGATGACCCCCTGGCTTCTCGCCGCACGCCCGAAAACGCTCGCTGCCGCGGTGACGCCGGTGCTCGTCGGAACGGCGCTCGCGTGCACGCAGTCGAAGGCCGACTGGCCGCCGTTCATCTTCGCGTTGCTCGGCGCCGTCTTCATTCAGATCGGCACGAACTACGTCAACGACGCACTCGATTTCAAAAAGGGGGCGGACACGCACACGCGCCTCGGCCCGCTCCGCGTGACGCAGGCCGGATTGCTCGAGGCCGATGCTGTCCTGCGCGGCGCTTACGTCTGTTTCGGACTCGCCGCGCTCTGCGGAATCCCGCTCATTTTGAAAGGGGGATGGCCGATCGCGATCGTGGGCGTCGCGTCGATCCTCGCCGCCTACGCCTACACGGGCGGGCCGTACCCGCTCGCCTACCACGGCCTCGGCGAACTCTTCGTGATGATCTTCTTCGGCTTCACCGCCGTCTGCGGATCGTTCTACCTGCAACGCCTCACGCTTGACGCCACAGCCTGGATCGGCGGCTTCGCCGTCGGTTCACTCGCGGTCGTGATCCTGGCCATCAACAACCTGCGCGATATCGAGAACGACCGCGCCAGCAACAAGCGCACGCTGGCCGCGCGATTCGGCGCGACGTTCGCGCGGACGGAAATCGTCCTCTTCGCTCTGGCGCCGTTCGTTTGTGTCGCGGCGATCGCATATCTCCGCCATTCGGCGAAACTGCTGATCCCCATGCTCGCGCTCATCCCCGCGATTGCCTTGCTGATCCGCGTCGCGCGAAGCCAGGGCGCATCGCTCAATCGCTGCCTCGCGCTCGCCGGCGCGCTGGAGTGGATTTTCGGGATCCTCTACGTCGTCGGAGCCGCGATTTGATCGAGTACTGGCGTTACGAGCTGACGCCGAAACGGCGTCTGAGTGCGATCGCTGTGGACGGTGTGCGCCGCGGCGCATTGATTCGCGTGAACGGCGGCGTAGCTGACGTTCACCCATGGCCGGAGTTGGGAGATTTGCCGCTCGACGAACAACTCGCACTCCTCGCACGCGGAGAAATGACGCCGCTGACGAAAGCGTCACTCGAATTCGCGTCGATCGATGCGACTGCGCGTCGCGATGGCCGCAATCTCTTCGACGGATTGACGATCCCTCCAAGCCATTGGCCCGGCCCTGATCCGCCGGCTGCGTTCGATACCGTCAAACTGAAAGGTATTGACGTCATCCCCGATCGCGTTCGCCTACGCATCGATTTCAATGCGACGTTGACTGCCGAGGAGTTCGTGCAGATTGCAGCGACGCTGCCTCGCGAACGGATCGATTTCATCGAAGATCCGTGTCCGTACGATGCCGCCGTGTGGAGTGAACTCCGCGAGCGCACCGGATTGCGGATCGCGCTCGACCGTTTGCCAAGTTCGTCCCAGCACAGACATGAGTGTCTGTGCCACACAAGCAGCGATCCAATGTGGCACAGACACTCTTGTCTGTGCTCTGTGAATTCGTACGACGTCCTGATCCTGAAACCCGCGGTCGATGAAATCCCCTGCAGCGATGCCGAGGTCGTCGTCACCTCGTACATGGATCACCCCATCGGACAACTCTGCGCCGCCTATGCCGCCGCAACGTCGAACATCACTTCAACCTGCGGCCTCATCACGCACGTCCTCTTCGAAAATGACGAATTCATCGAACGGATGCGCATCGACGGCACGCGCCTCGTACCGCCGGTCGGCACTGGATGGGGATTCGACGAGCTGCTGAAAAAACTGCCATGGCGAACACTCTAATCGAACGATCGGCGTCGACGAACCGTAGCGCCGCCGGCTCGGCGGCTGGACCGCCAGCGGCTCGCTGGCGCGTCGCGATCTCATGCTCGCCGCCGAGCCGGCGGCGGTCCAGCCGGCGGGCCGCCGGCGCTACGGCGGCGTCATGATCGATTTTGAATCCACCGAATCCCACCTTCTTCTCAATCCGCGCATGCCGTCCGCGGAACGGGCGCGGTTGGAGACGATGGTTCCGAACATCGATGCCCACGTCTTCGTCGCCACCTCGGGATCGACGGGCGACATCAAGCTAGTGGCGCTCTCGAAACAGGCCATCCTGGCCTCAGCGAACGCTGTCAACGAGCGGCTGAACGTGACCTCGCGCGACGTATGGGCCGCCGTTCTTCCAACCTTCCACGTCGGCGGCCTCGGCGTCTATGCGCGATGCCACCTCGCCGGTGCGCGTGCGTTGCCGATGCCGTGGGATCCGCGCGCGTTTGCGGAATCGGAGGCCACGATCGCGTCGCTGGTGCCGGCGCAGGTGCAGGATTTGATTGGAGCCCGGCTCACGCCGTCGCCAACGCTGCGCGCAATCCTCGTCGGCGGCGGCATCTTCAACCTCGAGCGCGGCGAGTGGCCTGCGCTTCCAAGCTACGGCATGACCGAATGCTGCTCCACGATCGCCATCGAAGACACGCTCCTCGAACATATCGACGCGCGCCGCGAATCGGACGGCCGGCTCGCGTTTCGCGGTCCGTCGCTCCTGACCGGCTACGCGGCCGAGCAGGGCCTCATCGATCCGAAGATCGACGGTTGGTTCGTCTCCGAAGATCTGGGTGAGGTCGACGGACGAACGCTGCGGGTCATCGGACGGGCGGGCGATTTCGTCAAGATCGGCGGCGAATCGGTTGACCTGAAGCGCCTCGATCGCATCCTCTACGAGCTGGCCGGCAACGACGCGGCCATCGTCGCGGTTGTCGACGAACGGCTCGGACACGTCATCCATCTCGCGACGGCGATCGAGCCATCGTTTGCCGGCGCGTTCAACGAGCGCGTGCATCCGTTCGAGAGAATTCGAGAGATCCATCGCGTCGAGTCGATTCCCCGATCTCCTTTGGGGAAACTGCTGCGCGCGCAACTCGCGGAAGCGGTAGCGTTGCCACGGAAATGATGTGGCACAGACACTCTTGTCTGTGCTTTTGACTTCACGCAACTTGCGAGCTAGACGCAAGCCTCCCAGACGCACAGACAAGAGTGTCTGTGCCACGCAAACGCCGCGCTACCATAGCCGCCATGCTCCGCACGCGCACGGCGGTGATGATTGCGATCGCGGTTGGCGTCGCCGTGACGCTGCTGCTGGCGCTCGACGTCGTCGATCCGGTCGAGCTGCCCGCGCGCGACATGGTTCTCCGCCGCCTTCCGCAACACGCCGCGCAACGGACCGTCGTCGTCGCCATCGATGAGCAGTCGTTGCGAGTCATCGGCGCCTGGCCGTGGGATCGCGCCAAACTCGCCACGATCGTCGATCGTGCCGCCGACGCCGGCGCCCGCGGCGTGATCCTCGACATCCTCCTCGCCGAGCCACGCAACGGCGACGAAAAACTCGCGGCGTCGGCGAAGCGTCTGCCGGTGCTCGCCGTCGCAGTCGTCGATGAACAGGGACGTTGGTTGATGCCTCGACCGCCGTTGTCGGACTCCGTCACCGCCGCGCACGGCAACTTCGAGCTCGATCACGACGGCATCCTGCGGCGTCTCTCCTCGACGAAGCAGAGCGGCGACCGCTCGCTGACCGCGCTTTCCGTCGAAGCGGCTTCGCTCATCACCGGCGCGCCGATTCCGGTCGGACGGTCGATCGCTCCTGCGTTTCGGACGCGACCGAGTGCGATCCCCGCGATCAGCGCCGCAGACTTGCTTCGCAATCCGGCGAAAAATCTCCGAGGAAAACTCGTCTTCGTCGGTCCGACCGCCCTGGCCCTCGGCGATCGCGTGCTCACGCCGACCACGCGCGGCCATCAGCCCGATCCCGGCGTTACCGTTCATGCCGCGGCGACAGAGTCGATCATCCGCGGCGACGTCATCACGGAACTCCCGCCGATCGTCGCGGGTGTTTTCGCCACGATCGGCATCGCAGCGATTCTGATCGCGCGGCGGCGCCGCATCGCCGCAAGCATCGTCATCGCCGCCATCGTCGCAGGCGGCATCGCGCTGCTCGCGAACGGAACCGCCATTCCGTTCATCACGCTCATCGCCTCCGCCGCGATCGCAGCCGGCGTTCTCGAAACGCGCATCATCATTGCGGCGTTACGCAGCAGCGAAGAACGGTACATCGATCACCGCGAGCGCGACGCCGAATCGAAGCGTGTGCTCGCGCATGAATTGAAGACGCCGCTCGCGTCGATGCGCAGCCTCACCCAGCTCATGAACGGATTCGATCTCAGCGACGCCGAGCGGAAGCGCGTCACGTCGCTCCTGCAACACGAAGCCGGCAAACTGGAGACGATGGTCGGCACGCTGCTCGACTTGGAGCGCCTTCCGCTGCGCGACTTCGCATCGTCGTCAACGATCATCGACCTCGGCGATCTGGCCTCCGCGCGTGTCGATTTCCTCCGCGCCAGCACCGACCGCACACTGTTCGTCTCCGCCGATCGCGACGTCTTCATCCGCGCCGATGCCGCGCTGCTGGAACGCGTTGTCGACAACCTCGTGGGCAACGCCCTCAAATACACGACCGGTGCGGTCACGGTCCGCGTGGTCCGCCGCGGCAACGACGCCATCCTCGAAGTGGAAGATCGCGGACCCGGCATCAGCGAAACGGAGCGCGAGAAGATCTTCGCCCGTTTCGTCCGCGGCACCACCGCCGCCGGCACCAACGGGCTCGGACTCGGACTTTCCCTCATCTCCGAAATCGCGAAATGGCACGGCGGTGCGGCAAGCCTCGACAGCGCGCAAGGCGGCTCGCGCTTCCGCATCACCTTGCCGGTTGCCGCGGAGTCAGCGAAAGCAGGAGCGATGTGATGGCGACCGTGCTCGTAGTCGACGACGACATCGGCATCCGCGAAAGCGCCGCCATGGCGCTCGAAAAAGTGGGGCTGAAAACCGTGCAGGCAGGCGACGTCACCTCGGCGCTCCAGGCGCTACGCGCGCATCGCATCGACCTCGTGCTCAGCGATATCTACATGCCCGGCGAAACCGGACTGACGCTGCTGCAGGCGATTTCCGAACGCCGCAATCCGCCGCGCGTGATCCTGATGACGGCGCGCGGCACGATCGAAACAACCGCGCTGGCACAACGCATCGGCGCGTTCGATTACATCGCCAAGCCCTTCGACCTCAGCGAGTTGATCGCGCGCGTTCGCGCCGCGCTCGGCGAGCGCATCGCGGACGAAGTCGCGATCGAGCCCGGTCCGTCCTCGCGCATTGCCGGCTCGCATCCATCGATGATCGCCATGTACAAGGCCATCGCCCGCGTGGCCTCGCTCAACGTGCCGGTGGTGATTCTCGGCGAGAGCGGCAGCGGCAAAGAGCTCGTCGCGCAATCGATCCACGACCTCGGCGACCGCGTTGCCGGTCCCTTCATCGCCATCAACTGCGGCGCGATTCCCGACACACTGCTGGAAAACGAGCTGTTCGGATCGGCGCGCGGCGCGTTCACCGACTCGCGCCAGGATCGCCGCGGCGCATTGTCCCGCGCCGACGGCGGCACGCTGTTCCTCGATGAAATCGGCGACATCTCGCCGGCCTTCCAGGTCAAGCTCCTCCGCTTCCTGCAGGACGGCGTCGTCACGCCGCTCGGCGCGGAGAAGAGTCATCGCGTCGACGTTCGCCTGATCGCAGCGACGCATCGCGACATCAAGCGATTGGTCGCCGAAGGAAGGTTCCGCGAGGATTTGTACTACCGCCTGGCCGGCTACGAGATCGCCGTTCCGCCGCTTCGCGACCGCGTCTCCGATATCCCGCTGCTGGTCGATCACTTCAAACATCGCATCGGCGCGGAAATGAAGAAAGACTCGATCGCCGGTCCGTCGCAGTCCGTGCTCGATGTTTTTGCGGCGCATGCGTGGCCGGGCAACGTCCGCGAACTGGAGCAGGTCATCCGCCGTACCGTCATCGACTCGGGTGCGCTCGTCGATGCTGCCGCCGCGTCGCGCGCCTTGCGCGACATCGCGCCGTCCGCAGCGGATGATCACAGACCCGCTGCCGCGCCGGTTCAGGCGGACGACGACCTCGTATCGCTCGATGAGGCGGAGAAACGTCACATCATCGCCGTGCTGCGCGCTACCGGCGGGAATCAGACGCAGGCCGCCTACATTCTCGGCATCGAACGCAAGACCCTTGCGCGCAAAATCAAACGACTCGATATTTCGCTCGAAACCTGAGAGGCCGAGATGAAAACAGTGCTCGCATCGCTCGCCATGCTCACCGCCGCCGCGGCAACGACCACCACGCCGGCGCCCGTCGGCTACCGCTTCGACGACGTCAAACGCACCGTCACCCTCAAAACCGCGAAGCAGGAAACGCCCGCCGCGAAAGGCGCGCACGCGCAGAGCGGTGACCGCGTCCACACCGGCTGGTTCTCGTACGCGCTCATCGCCGCCGAGCCGCAGCGCGCGAAATTCGAGATTTTTTCATCGACGGACGTCCAGCTCGCCGGCGGCACACCCGGTGTGATCCTCTCCGTCGAGCGCGGACGGATTCACGCGATGTTCGACAAGATCACCGGCTCCGAACCGCGCATCGTGCAGACGCCCGGCGCGCTGCTGGCCGTGCGCGGAACGCAGTACAACGTCGAAGTCGACGCGGCGGGCAAAACGACCGTCGACGTATTCGAAGGGACGGTTGAGATCCGATCGCCGTTGCGCCCCGAGCCGTTCCTCGTTCACGCCGGCGAAACGTCCAGCTTCACCCGCCGCGAGCCGCCGCCCGATCGTCCGATGAAGACCCCCGACGACCGCCGCCAGGATGCCCCCGGCCGCCGCGACGGCGCCCCGCAGGATCCACACGGAGGCCACGACGGAACGCCCACCGGACATCCCGGCGATCCCGGAGGCCATGGCGCCCCGCCGCCTCCTCCGGCATCCCGCCCCCCGCAACCACCGAGCGGCCCGGGCGGGCATCACTGATTCATCTGCGCCGATCTGCGTAATCTGCGGATAACTCGTCCGCGGATCAACGCCTGTATAATCCTCCCCCTGTTTCCACGTATATGAGCGAGTCAGCCACGGCGGAAAACTCGGCCGTCCCGATGCCGCGCCTTGGGGTTCAGGCGGTTCTGCGCACGGACGTGGGACTGGTGCGTTCCGAGAATCAGGACTTCGGCACGTACACCACGCCGCGTGAGGAGAGCTCCAGCCATCCCGGCGGACGGCTCCTCGTCGTCGCCGACGGCATGGGTGGCCATCGCGGGGGCGCCACCGCCTCCAGACTCGCCGGCGAAACCGTCAAGGCTCAATACCTCGGCAGTGAGACGTACGACATCGCCCAGGCTCTGCGCGAGGCGCTCACGCGCGCGAACGCGAGGATTTTCACCGAGGCGCAGGCGAATCCCGATTTGCGGGGGATGGGGACGACGACCTCCGCGCTCGTCGTCAAGAACAACCAGGCCTGGTTCGCGCACGTTGGCGACTCGCGCATCTACCTCGTGCGCGGCGACGAGATCCGGCAGATCACCGAGGACCATTCGCTGGTCGCTTCGATGGTCAGGGAAGGGTTGCTGACGCCAAAGGAGGCGGAGACGCATCCGCGGCGCAACGTCTTGCAGCGTTCGATGGGCGTCGCTGAGGACGTCGAGATCGACGTCAGCGGACCGTTCGACATCAAAGAGAACGACATCTTCATCCTCTGCAGCGATGGACTGCACGGTCTCGTCAAAGAGCCGGAGCTGAAAGAGATCGCCGCGCTGCCGATCAACCAGGCCGCGACCGAGTATGTGAAGCGGGCTCTCGCGCGCGGCGCTCCGGACAACGTCACGGTCATCGTCGCGAAGATCGTTCCGGTCGATGACATCGGCGGTGAAACGCTCGTCGATGGCGATGAAACGCTGGCCGATCAGCCCTTCGACGAGACGCAGCGCGACACCGCGCCGATCACGCCGATCACCGAGGACAGTGCGGGCACGGAAGACGTCGGTGAAACGACGCTCGACCTGCCGGCTCAGCCGGACCGGCTGGAGAAAACGGTCGAGACGCCGATCGTCGCGTCGCCACCGCGCGGTTCGATCGCCAAGTGGGTGCTCATCGCTGTGCTCGCGCTCGGCGGTGCCGGCGCTGCGTGGTTGTACTGGAACCATCAACAAGGAATCGCAGCCACCACCACCGCCCCTGCCCGCTAATCGCATGGCCTCCTCGTCCCGCCTCCTCTTCGGATTTCTGCTTCTCGCCGCGCTTGCGTGCCGCGGCGACGTCGCGCATCTCGATCAGGACGCGAAGATGGCGTACGGCGTCAAGCCGGCCGTCGTGCGCATCAGCGCCTTCGCCACCGCTCAGTTCCGCTACACGCCCGCGGTCATCAAAGAAATCGCTGCGGCGCTGAAACGAGAGGGGTTCTCAACGATTGCGCAGCAGCTTGGCGACGGCAGCGAGCTGGCCGTGCCGACCGGCGCGGGCGGATCGGGCAGCGGATTCATCATCCATCCGGACGGCCTCGTACTCACCAGCGGCCACGTCGTCGAGCCGACGCGCAATGCCGATGCGCTCGACCGCGAGCTGCTGCGCAACGGCGCCATCTCGGCGTTGCTCAAACATTTTCCCGTCGACGATCTGCGCAAGCTCCATCGCAGTGAAGCGCTGGAGCGCTACATCGCGGCGCTGGTCGACAAGAGCCGGCTGGACAACCGCGTCGTCACGAACGAGATCGAATTGTCGAACGGGGAAAAGCTTCCGTTCACGATCGATCGCTTCTCGCCCGCGCTGGCGCAGCGCGGCACCGACCTGGCGCTGCTGCGCGTCAATCACAAAAACCTCCCCGCGCTCACGCTCGGCGACTCCGACTCCACGCGCGTCGGCGAGTCGATCTGGTCGGTTGGCTATCCGGCCGTGGCCAGCAGCACGGACGACGTCATCGGCGGCTGGTTGTCGCGCGACAGCGATCTCGAAGCGACGTTCAATCCCGGCATCATCACTGCCATCAAGCGCGACGTCACCAACACGCCGGTGTTTCAGTCGAATGTGGCCATCTATCGCGGCAACTCCGGCGGCCCGGCGGTCAATCGCGGCGGTGAAGTGATCGGCATCTCGACGTGGGGCCGCACCGACGCGGAAGCGATCAAGTTCCTCGTCCCGATCAACGTCGCGCGCAGTTTTCTGCGCGAGGCGAACGTGCCGGTCAATGTCGAAGGGGAGTTCGATCAGCACTATCGCGCGTCGCTCGATGCGGCGCAGGAGGGCAAGTGGACGCTTGCCTCGACCGAGTTGGCCAGCGCGAGCAACATCTTCCCGAACTCGCCCGACGTCATCCGCTTCCGTCACGACACCGACCGCGCGCTGCAGTCGATGCCGCTGTGGCGCAAGCATCCCGTCGCCAGCATCGGCGCAGGTGGCGCGCTCGCGGCGATCGTGATCGGCCTCACCATCCCGCGCGTGCGCCGTCCGCGCATCCCGCTCGATATGCTCAAAGTGACCACCGAGCGCGTCGTGTCGCCGAGCAGCGCGCCGGCCGGTGCGCCGCTGATGCTCGGCAAGTTCACCATCCTCAACGGAACCCGCGCGGGAGAGCGGCTCGGCCTCGGCGGATCGGGCATCCGCGTGGGACGGGAAACGGCAATGTGTGAGATCGTATTGGAGAATCCCAAGGTCTCCCGGCTGCATGCAGAAGTGGTCTCGATCGACGGCAAAGTGCTGCTGATCGACCGGAATTCGTCGAACGGGACCTACGTCAACGACCAGAAGATCGATAAGCGGTTTCTTAAAGACGGCGACATCATCTACTTCGGCGGGCGCAACGCGGTTGCGGTCGCCTTCCATGCGTGAGGCGTGAAACGTGGCTGACAAGCGGTGTGAGAACGGGCATTTCATCGACGAGAGCTGGGACCTTTGTCCGTATTGCCCCGCGGAGAACGCTGAATCCGACGTCCCGGTGGTTCGTCCGACGCGGTTCGGTGAGCCTTCGCGGCCGGTGGCCGTTCCGCCCGAGCCGGTTCGCCGTCCGACCGCCGTTCCGCCTCCCACGATGAATCGCGACTCCGCCGTCGCGCTGGCCGACCCGCCGGTCGAGCGCACGGTCGCGGTGCAGAAACTCGATCCGCTGGCGGCGCCGAAGCGCTATGTCGTCGGCTGGCTGGTCGGACTCAATGGCGTGGCGCGAGGCGAATCGTTCCCAGTCCGCATCGGACGCAACGTCCTCGGGCGCGATCGCCGTTCCGACATCGTCGTCAATGACGATCAGGCATCGTCGCATCATGCCGATCTCGTGTTTCGCCCCGAGGAGAGACGGTTCATTCTGATGGACCACAACTCCACGAATGGAACGTACGTCAACGATGCCGAGATCGAGCCGCGGCGCGACCTCGCGCCGAAAGACATCGTCCGCGTCGGCTCGCACAAATACCTGTTCATGCCGCTTTGCGACGAAGGCTTCTATTGGGATGAAGAGGGCGCGCTGAAATGATCGGCAACGTCGTCGGCAACTACCGCATCGAGCGCGAGCTCGGCGAAGGCGGCATGAGCCACGTTTACGTCGGCCGCACCATGTCGCGCACCGACATCCTCCCCGCCGACTACGAGGTCGTCCTCAAAGTCATGAGCGAGGAACTGGCCGGTGAAGTGACCGCCCGCAAGCGCTTCGTCAAAGAGGCGCACATTCTCGAAAAGCTGCGCCACCGCTACATCACCCGCTTCTACGAATTCATCAACAACGCCGATCACGCCGTGCTGGTGATGGAGCTGGTGGAAGGGACGCCTATTGACGTTCTGCTCACCGAGCGCGGCGCGCTGCCGATCGCTGACGCCATCACCACCGCGCAATGCCTGCTCGAAGCGCTCGTCTACGCGCACGGCAAAGGCATCGTGCATCGCGACATCAAGCCGGCCAATCTCATCCGCGAAGGTGCCCGCGCCGGCGTGGTCAAGGTGACCGACTTCGGCATCGCCAAGATCAAAGAAGGCGGCACCGGCAGCGGCCAGACCGTCCTCACTAAGTCCGGCTTCCTGCTCGGCACGCCGCACTACATGTCGCCCGAGCAGATCCGCGAGCCGAAGGATGCCGGAGCGAAGAGCGACGTCTACTCCGCCGGCGTCGTGTTGTACGAGATGCTCACCGGTACGCTGCCGTTCAACAGCCGCTCGCTGCCGAAGCTGATCGATGCGATTTATCGCGGCGAAAAGCAGCCGCCGCGCGCCTTCCGTCCCGAGATCGATGCCGACCTCGAGGCGATCGTGCTGCGCGCCATGCATCCGCGCATGGAGCAGCGCTACGAATCGGCGCGGCAATTCTTCGAGGCGCTCGAGGAGTACAACCTCCGTCCCGGCTACACGCCGACGATGCGTCCGATTCCGGCGGCCGTTCCTCCGCCCGGCGCGCCGCCGCAATGGCAGCTCGTACACGTGAAGGCCGAAGCAAATGAAAAGCACTCGCTGAGCGGCGACAGCATCATGGTCGGCCGCGACCGCACCTGCTCGGTCGTCCTCGCGCATCCGGCCGTCTCCCGCCGCCACGCCCGCATCACCATGGCAGGCAGCGCGCTCACGCTCGAAGATCTAAAGTCCGCCAACGGAACGTATGTCAACAACACCCGCATCGACAAAGCCGTGTTGAAGCCGGGAGACGTGGTGCGCTTCGGCGCCGACCCGGCGTGCAGTTATGTTTTGAGGGACCATTGAAAAGTCGTCTCGTAGAACAGCAAGCATCGGGGGTCGGGAGTCGGGGGTCGGAGCACCACGAGCAGTTGCTCCGACCCCCGACTCCCGACCCCCGGTTCGGCAACGCACTGATCCACGAATCGACGAATCCGGAGCAAACATGACCCAGATCAACTGCCTCCGCTGCAAACAGCCGATCGACATGAGCCTCGAACAGTGTCCCGCGTGCGGCGAGCGGGTCACCGTGTTCCAGCGCACCTATTCGTCGAAACTGCTCGACGGCAAGTACCAGATCCTCGACCGCCTCGGCATCGGCGGCATGGGCGAAATCTTCAAAGTCCGCCACATCCATCTGAACGAACTTCGCGTCATCAAGATCATGCGGCCGAACGTGGCCGCCGACGATCAGGGCATGCAGCGCTTCCTCCAGGAGGCGCGCACGTCGACGATGATCAAGCACAAGAACCTGGCGATGCTCTACGACTTCGCCCAGCTCGACGACGGCTCCTACTACATGGTCTGGGAGTTCATCGACGGAACGAACATTCAGAAGTGGATCGGCCAGAACGGCGCCATGCCGGCCCGTCTCGCGATCGAGATTTCCATCCAGGCACTGAGCGGACTCGATCATCTCCATTCGATGGGCCTGATCCACCGCGACATCTCCCCCGAAAACATCATGCTGTCTCAGGACCACCACGGAAAGCTGCTGGTCAAGGTCATCGACTTCGGCATCGCCAAACAGCTCGCCGAAGGCGAAGGCAGCCAGGGCCTCACGCAGACCGGCATGTTCCTCGGCAAACTCAAATACGCCTCGCCCGAGCAGGCCGGTTTTCTCAAAGAGGGCGAGCATCTCGATCCGCGCTCCGATCTCTACTCCTTCGGCATCGTCATGTACGAGATGCTGGCCGGCCGCGCTCCGTTCCAAGCCACCAACCCGCACGGCTACATCCTCAAACACGTCACCGAGAAGCCGCTGCCGATCCACGATCTCAATCCGGCCGTGAAGGTGCCGCCGCAGGTCGAGTCGGTGATCATGAAGTCGCTCGAGAAGAACCGCGACAACCGCTACGCGACCGCCGCTGACTTCGAACACGCACTCGAAGCGATCCGCAACACCGTCCCGCCGGACCAGAAGTACGGACTCGGCGAACGCATGATCACCCTCTCCGGCGCGCAGACGCTGGCCGAACTGCCGAAGTTCACCGCCACCGGTCCCGGCGCAACCTACAGCGGCGGCCAGCAGGCCACGCAGCAGACCATGACCGGACAGCCGACGCAGGCCGAGACGGCGATGCCTTCAATGCCGCCGCCGCGCACCGGACCCACCGGCACGAAGATCGGCAGCGACGAAGCGACGGTGATGGAGCGCAACCTCGGACCAACCGGCACGATGCCCGGCCCGCAGGCGACCCGCGCCGGCAGCGACGAAGCGACGGTGATGGAACGTCTTGCGTCCACTGCCGCGCCGACCGCCGCCGAACAAAAGTGGAGCGGCCCCGGCGCCGCCGAATCGACGATGATCGAGCGTCAGATCTCGCCGTCGGCATTCGCGCCGAAGAAGAGCAACGCCGGAATGATCATCGGCATCGCCGCAGCGCTCGTCATCCTCCTCGGCGGCGGCTACTTCTTCTGGAAGAGCAAGCAGACGGCGACGACAGTCGCACCGGTCAGCACGACCGTCGTGACCGCCACCGCGTCAACGTCGACGGCACCGATCCCGGCCGGCAAAGGCATCCTGCTCCTCTCGGCATCACCTTGGGGAGAGCTCGACAAGATCGTCGATGACAAAGGGAAATCGATCGACATCACCGACGAAGATAAATCGACGCCCACGAGCATCAAACTCGATCCGGGCAACTACACCGTGACCATGTCCGATACGAAGGGTAAGTCGCAGACGATGAGCGTCACCGTCGAAGCGGGCAAGCAACTGAAGAAGCGGTTCGATTTCGATCCCGTCAATTTCGACGAGCTTGAAAAGGAAGTCGTAAAACCATGAAATCCGCGCGCAGCGTCACGATCGGATTGGCAGTGCTCCTGGCCGCCACCGCGGTCTTCGCGTCGTGGTACGACGATTACGACGACGGCGTGAAAGCGGTGCGCAACGGTCAGTGGTCCACGGTCATTTCGAAGATGACCGCCGCGATCAACGGTAACGCCAAAGAGAACGACAAGGCCCGCACCTACGGCGCGATCTTCATCAACTATCACCCGTACTACTACCGCGGGATCGCCTACCTGAATACCGGCAAATACGAGCAGGCCATCAGCGATCTCGAAAAAGCCTCCGGCCCCGGCGAAGAAAACCTCGGCTCGATCGAAACGCTGATGTCGCGCGCGAAGGGAAAACTCACGCAAGCCAGCACACCGCCGCCGCCCGAGCCGCAGCCTCCCGCTCCGCAGCCGCGCGTGGTGCCGGCGCCAGTCCCCGTTCCGGTGCAGCCCGCGGCGCCGTCGATCGACCCCGCACTCCGCCAGCGCGCCAACGCCGAAATCAATCAGGCCAAAACGCGTCTCGCCGCCGCAATGCAGCGCAAAGCCGGCAACACGCCGCAATACGGCCAGGCCACGCAGGCGCTCACTGATGCCCTTACGAAGATCGGCAACGCGCGATCCAACGATGATTTGAACGCCGCCATCGCCTCGGCACAGAACGCCGCTACGATCGCCGACCTCGCGCCCGCGCCCGGCGCTCCGGCGCCGCCACCGACGGTCATCGCGACACGTCCCGCGCAAGCCAGCTCTCTCGTACTTGCCGATCCGGCCAAGCGAATCCGCGGCGCCTTGGAAAGCTACTTCAACGGCGATTTCGAAGATGCCTCAAAGAAGTTCGGAGCACTCACCGGTGAAATGCCCAAGAACGCCTACCTCTGGGCCTTTCTCGGCGCCTCGCAGTACTCCCAATACGCCTTCGAAGCCGACGACAACTTCAAAGACCAGGCAATGCAATCCTTCCGCAAAGCCAAGTCTCTCCGCAAATGGAACGGCGGCCTACCGCCCAAGTACTTCTCGCGAAGAATCCGCAAAGTCTTCGACAGCGCGAGCTAGACAGGAGCGCCGGCCATTTATCCGATCAGCATGCCCGCTGGCGTCGCAGCGTCTGCATCATCTGTCTCTACGGGGAGCACAAGATTGGTTGCTCTCTGAAGTGCAAGCGCAAAATTAGCAACTATCTCAGCAGGCGGCACTTTGATTTGCGGTGGCGCAAAAATATAATAATCATCAATATCCGCCGCAACCGCGAGAGCGAGACGGCGAAACGCATCTTGGTACGGCGGGCGATTGTCCAAATGTCTACTCGCGGCCGTGTCTAAAACTTCGATCAGCTGACAAACACGATGCGAACAATCTTCAGTAGCGGCCTGAAATCCTTCCCAGATTTCTAGCTGCGGTGAGGGCACGGCGCGAAGTCCGCTGTCAAGCGCGCGAAGATACGCGAGGAGTGGGTCAAATTCCGCTTCGGTAAGGTGATCGAGTCGAATCCGCGCAACAATTGCCAAGTATGTGAACAATTGCGCCAAAAACGTTTGTTCGCCCAATCTTATGACGCGAATGCGCTGACCTTGAGCGCGACGTCGCCGCTGAATGATTTCTGTGAACGGAGAGAAGTATTCGCGGAACGCGAAACTCGCAGCGCGGGCGGCGACATCAATCAACGAGGCGGCCATTAGAATTTATCCCAAGCTCGACGACCTGAGACGTAAAGGAAACGGATAAACAGGACTATATCCGTTCCGAAGAGACTGTATTCGGCGATAGTTAAGCCTACGCGAATGCCGACGGATCGAGTAAGTAACTGCCCTACGGCCCAATCGATTGCGATCGCCGGAAACGCAACAAATGAAAAAATTGCTGTTCCTACGATCGCATGCACAGCGAATTCCACAACGGGCACCCACCATTTTGGCGAGGTTGTGCCAGTTATCGAACGTTCCAAGCCGTAAGTATCTCACAAATTTCGCACGAGTAATAGCAACGGGTAACGCGAGCGAATTCCTCCTGAGAGGACGTGCGGAAGAGATCAAATTCTGGTGCTTCAATGAACCACACGGTGCCACCTGATTACGTTGATAACAGCGTAACACTGCCGCATCGAGGGACATGCGTTGCCAACGTCGTGCCGTCAAGGTGACGCACGGCCTTTTGGACCATGACGCGGCCCGGCGACGCCGGGCCGCACTGCGCTGACGAACGTCTACTAGTTGCTCGAACCGGACGAGTTCGATCCGCCGTTGCCGCTGTTGCCGGTGGCGCTGCCGATCGCGTTCGACGCGGCGCTGGCGATGTCGGACGCCGTGTCTTTCACGGTGCTGACCACTTTGCTGATCACGCTGCGTGCGCTGGAGATCGCGCCGCCCTTCTTCGACGACGACTTCTTCGCGGGAGCTTTCTTCGATGCGGCTTTCTTTGCAGGAGCCTTTTTCGAAGCTTTCTTCGAGGCCTTCTTCGACGGCGCCTTCTTCGAGGAGGCCGAGGCCTTCTTCGACGAGGCTTTCTTCGAAGCCTTCTTGCTCGCGCCGCCCTTCTTCGACGACGACTTCTTCGCGGACTTCTTCGAGGCGGACTTCTTCGACGACGACTTCTTGGAGGAGGACTTCTTCGCGGACTTCTTCGAGGACTTCTTGGCAGCCATGGATTTCTCTCCTATTCAAAACTGGGTCGGTGGGGAGCCGTACGTTGTTCGAAAGAAAAAAATTTGTGCTGCGTGGCAACCGCGTTGCACGAATTTCAATGTAGACGAAGATGTCGCGATTGTCACGCATGCAACGGCTTCCGCGATGGCTTGCAGCCATCGCAATCATCGTCTTCGTCATCGGCGAAGCGTTTTGCGTCTACATCTTCGTCCTCAACCGGCGGCTCACGCGCGAGCTCGTCAACCATTCCTGGCGCGCGCCGACGGTCATCGTCTCCGACGCGCACAGCGCTCCGGTGCGCGTGGCCACGCTCTACGGCGTCGACTGGCGCATCACGCCGCCGGTGACGCTGCAATCGATTCCGGCGCACGTGTCGAACGCATTTCTCGCTGCGGAGGACGTTCGCTTTCATCACCACATCGGCATCGATCCGGTCGGAATGGCGCGCGCTCTCTTCACGAACTTGCGCGCGCACGGCATCGCCGCTGGCGGTTCGACGATCGATCAGCAGATCATCAAGACGCGTTTCCTTTCGCAGGAGCGGACCTGGCGCCGCAAGATCACCGAGATCTTCCTGGCCATGCTGCTCGACGCGCGCATGCCGAAGAACGAGATCCTCGAGGTCTATCTCAACGACGTTTACCTCGGCCACAACGCAGGGAAGCCGGTGCTCGGCATCGACGAAGCGGCGCGGCTCTACTTCAACAAGCGCCCCACGGAATTGCGCGTCGACGAAGCGGCGGTCCTGGCCGGCATGATCCGCGCGCCGAATCGCGACACGCCCGAGAAACGGCCCGACATCGCCCGCGCGCGGCGCGACGCGATTCTCGGCGTCATGCACGATCACGACTGGATCAGCGATGCGGAGTTCGCCGCCGCAAAGAATCGCGACGTTGAGTTCACCGGCGGCACGATCCCGCAGGCGCCGTACCCGTTCTACCTGCGCGCTCTTCGCGCGGAGATCGTGAAGGAGATCGGAGTCCGCCCGGTCATCGAAGGTGCGCTCACGATCGTCTGCGAAATGGATCCGGAGGCGCAGCGAAACGCCGAACGCGTTGCCGCGCGCGCGCCGGCGCAACTCGAGGCGACGCATGCCTGGCTCCGCGCGCAAGCGCGCAGCGAGCCGCTGCAGGTGGCGCTGCTGTCGGTCGATCCGCGCAACGGCGGCATCCGCGCTCTGGTCGGCGGCAGCGACTACAACGTCTCGCCGTACGACCGCACCTCGGCCATGCGCCGCCAGCCGGGATCCGCGTTCAAGACCTTCGCGTATCTCGCCGCGATCGCCTCGAAGAAAGCGACTACGTCGACGCTGCTGCTCGACGCGCCCGTCAGCGTCGCCGTCAACGGCAACGAAACGTGGCAGCCGCACAACTACGACGATCGCTACCGCGGACGCGTGACCGTTCGCGAAGCATTCGAGCATTCGCTGAACGTGCCGACGGTGAGGTTGTCCGAAGACATCGGCGTCTCGAAGGTCGTCAACGTCGCGGAGAAGTTCGGATTCGACGAACACTTCGCGCGCATCCCGGCGCTGCCGCTCGGCGTCACGGAAGTCTCGATGCGCGAACTCACCGCCGCCTACACGCCCTTCCCGAACCTCGGCATCCGCGTCGAGCCGTTCCTCCTTCGCGAAGTGCGCGACCGCGCCGGCAAAACGCTTTACGTCCACGAGCTCGAACAGCAACGCGTGGCCGACGCCGGCGCGACGTACGTCATGCACACGCTGTTGCGCGGCGTCGTGCAGCGCGGAACTGCCTCGCGGCTGAAACGCTACGGACTCGCGTACGTCGCCGGGAAAACGGGGACGACCAGCGATTACCGCGACGCATGGTTCGTCGGCTACACCACGGACATGGTCACCAGCGTCTGGGTCGGCTTCGATCACGGCGCGCCGCTCCGGCTGTCATCGGGCGAAGCAGCGATTCCGATCTGGGGCACGTACATGAGCGCGATTCCGCATCAACGCGGCGAGCCGCGCCCGCCGAAGGGTGTGACCTTCCGCAACATCGATCCCGAAACCGGCATGCTCTGGCAGGACGGCTGCCCCGGTCCCATCCGCGAAGTCTTCCTCGACGGCACCGCGCCGACGCACACATGTCCGGCCGGCTTCTTCGGCCGCATCGTCCGCCACGTCTTCTTCGACCGCGACAACTTCGACGAGCCCGCCGCGATCACCTTCGAACAATTCCGCAAATGGGCGAACGACGTCGATCGCAGCAGGCAGGAGGTGGAGGGTGTGCTGGGGAGATTGAAGAGAGTGTTCGGAAATTGAGGCCACTGTCATCCTGAGCCGCCGAAGCCGCTGGAGCGCGAAGCGCGGAACGGCGCAGGACGGTCGAAGGACCCCCAACCTGCTAACCCGGTTGGGCGGGCGTTTTTTCACGGGGCGAGTACGAAGGGGGTCCTTCGACCGTCCTTCGGCTCTTCGGCTTCGCCTACGACGGCTCCGGCGGCTCAGGATGACAGCGTTTGACAAACCATCGTCCACGTCCTAACCTCGCCACTCGCTGGATTGATTTGGGGTCGCTTGCAACCAGGGTAAAAAAAGCTAAATAGCCGGCAAGTTCGAATTCGTTTTTCGATTGGCCCCACGTCGATTCCGGCGTGGGGCTTTTTTATGCGCGACTTCATCCAGGCAATCGCTGACGAACACGTCTACCTCTTCGATGGTGCGATGGGGACGATGCTCTACGCCAAGGGCGTCTTCATCAACAAGTGCTACGACGAGCTGAATCTCCGCAATCCGGAGATCGTGCGCGAAGTGCACAAGCAGTACGTACGCGCCGGAGCGGAGATCATCGAGACCAACACCTACGGGGCGAACCGCATCAAGCTGCGCAGCTTCGGAATCGAGGACGAGCTGCGCGCCATCAACGAGCGCGGCGCGGCGCTCGCGCGCGAGGCGGCGGGCGACGCCGTTTTCGTCGCCGGCGCGATCGGTCCGCTCGGCATCCGCATCGAGCCGTATGGGCCGACGTCGCTGGCCGAGGCGCGTGAATATTTTCGCGAGCAGGCGGCGGCGTTGCGCGATGCCGGCGTCGATCTCTTCGTGCTCGAGACCATGTCCAACATCGCCGAGATCGAGCAGGGCATCGCGGCCATTCGCGACATCTGCTCGCTTCCGATCGTGGCGCAGATGACCATCGGCAATGATGGCCGCACGATCTACGGCGACATGCCGCGCACGATCGCGCAGCGGCTCGATCTCGCGGGCGCTGACGTCATCGGACTCAATTGCTCCGTCGGTCCCGACGTCATGCTCGACGCCATCGAGGAGATCACCGCGGTCACCGCGAAGAAGATTTCCGCGCAGCCGAACGCCGGTCTGCCGCGCGAGGTCAACGGCCGCCAGATGTACATGGCCTCACCCGACTACATGGCCAAGTACGCCAAGCGGCTCATCCACAAAGGCGTGAAGTTCCTCGGCGGATGCTGCGGCACCACGCCCGAGCACATCAAGATCATGGCCGACGCTGTGCGCCCGCTCTCGCCGCGCCGTTCGTTCGTGGTCGTCGAGCGCGAAGCCGATGCAAACCACAGCGACTCGAAAGCCTCGGTGCCGATGGCAGCGCGCTCGAACTGGGGCAAGCGCATCGCCGCCGGCGAGTTCGTGACGACGATCGAGATCACGCCGCCGAAAGGGCCGAATCCCGACAAGATGATCGAGTCGGTTCGTTCGATCAAAGCGGCCGGCGTCGACGCGGTCAACGTTCCGGACGGTCCGCGCGCCCAAAACCGCATGGGCGCGATCGCGGTCGCCGTCCTGCTGCAACAGCGCGTCGGCATCGAGACCGTCCTCCACTACTGCTGCCGCGACCGCAACCTCCTCGGCATGCACTCCGACCTGCTCGGCTGTGCCGCCCTCGGCCTTCGCAATCTGCTGCTGATCACCGGCGATCCTCCGAAGATGGGACCGTATCCCGACGCGACCGCGGTCTTCGATATCGACTCCATCGGTCTGACGAACATGGCCAACCTGATGAACCACGGCCTCGACCTCGGCGGGAATCCATTCGGCGAACCGACGCAGTTCACGATCGGCGTCGGCGTCAATCCCGGCCACATGGATCTCGACTACGAGCTCCGCCGCCTCGACTGGAAAGTGAAGGCGGGCGCCGAGTACTGCATCACGCAGCCGGTATTCGACGTGGCCGTGCTGGAGCGATTCCTTGCGCAGATCGGCGACATGCAACTCCCAGTTGTCGCCGGAATCTGGCCGCTGCTGTCGTATCGCAACGCGCAGTTCATGAACAACGAAGTGCCCGGCGTCTCGGTCACCGACGAAGTGATGGAGCGCATGCGCATCGCCAGCGAAAAGGGCAAAGAGCACGGACTCCGCGAAGGCATTGCCATCGCCCGCGAAACGCTCGAACGCGTCCGCGACCGCGTAGCCGGTGTGCAGGTGTCCGCTCCGCTGGGCCGCGTCGATCTCGCGCTGGAGGTGTTCGAAGGTTTGGTCGAACAGCGCGCGACCGGCGTGTGAAAAAAGGGGAGGGCGTGAACCCTCCCCTTTTGGCGAATACGAGTGATGCGATTTACGGCGTCGTGACGACCGCGTCGTCGATGTAGACATCGTTGCCGAAGACGCTGATGCCGAGGAAGCCTAGCTGGACGGTCGTGCCTTTGTAGGCGGTCAGGTCGATCGTGTGTTGTTTCCATCCGGTCGTGCCGTCGTAGCGGTTGATTGCCGTGCCGACGTTTGCCCACGTTCCGGTGGTCGAGGCCTGCACCTGGACGCGGTCTGCGTCGGCGGAGAAGCCGGTGTCGTGGTAGACCCAGAACTTCAGCGTGGCCGTGGTGGCTGTGCTCGGGATGGCGAAGCCGGTGGTTTGATAGATGCGAGTTTGTGAACCGCTGGCCGAATCGTAGGAGTTGAATCGCGCGAGGTTGCTGCCTCCGTGCGGTGAGATGACGGGATGCGTGCCGGCGGTGACGATGGTCCACGCACCGGCGGTGCCGGAAACCTGCGCGGTGGCCCAGCCGGTCATGCTTTCGAATCCGTTCGAGAAGAGCGTCGATCCACCGCCGCAGGTTGCCGTGAAGTTGTTTCCGCTGACGTTCGCGCCTGCGATCGTCACCGAGAGCGTGGCTGGCGAGAAGGTGCAACCGCTCTTGCTCGGTGTGACGGTGTAGGTGCCGTTGGCTAAGCCGCTGATGACGTAGTTGTTCGACGCGTCGCTGGTCGCGCCCTGCGATCCGGCGGTGACTGTTGCTCCCGTGGTGCCGGCGCTGCCGGAGATCGAGTAGGTGGCCACCGGCATCGTCACCGTCGCGGTAATCGTGAAGTTGCCCGCGGTGTAACCGTTGACGCCGAACCACCACGTGCCGGAGGAGGGGTTCGCCGCCGAGCATGTCTCGTTGCCGGATGAGGTGTACGGCCGGCACGTGTACACCGTCAAGGTCGGCTTGGCGTTGAACTGCGTGTAGAGATCGACGTCGGACGTTGCGGCGGACGTAGCGACGGTCAGGTTCGTCGCGCCTGCGGGAACGGTGATGAAGTAGTACTTCCACGCGTTCAGCGCAACGCTTTGGCCGGTGGCTGCGACGCCGCTGGTGAGCTGCGTGTCGCCGGTGCCGCACGTGGCAGTGAAGTTGACTCCCGTCACGTTGGACGAGGTGATCGTGACGGAGCTGGAGGCGGGGGAGAACGTGCAGCCCGACTTGCTCGGCGTCACCGTGTAGGTTCCGGCCACGAACCCGGACATCGAATAGTTGCTCGACGCATCGCTCGTGGTGGACGACGATCCCGCGGTGACCGTGGCGCCGCTGGTGCCTGCGTTGCCGCTGATCGAGAAGGTCGGCGCGGTGCAAGAGGCAGTGAAGTTGACGCCGGTAATGTTGGCCGAAGTGATCGTGACGGAGCTCGACGTGGGCGAGAAGGTGCAGCCGCTCTTGCTCGGCGTCACCGTGTACGTGCCGGCGGCGAGGTTGGCGATCGTGTAGTTGCTCGATGCGTCGCTGGTGGCCGAGCCGCCGCTCGTTGAGAGCGTCGCGCCGGTGGTTCCGGCGTTGCCGGAGATCGAGAACGTCGCAGTCGCCGACGTGGTCACCTTCGCCGTCCAGATCTCTTCCTTGGCGTTGTTGCGGCGGTCCGTCCAGGAGGGGAAGAAGGCGTTGGCGTAGCCGGAGAGGCTGTTGTAATCGCCGAACTGGTTGCCAGAATCGGCGCCGGTGACCGTCTCGTCGGTCATCGCCGTCGTCACCTTGACCGCGGCCTGCCAGGTGGCGCCGCCGTCGGTCGACAACTGGTAGTAGACGTCGACCTTCAATCGGCCGGCGTCGGCCACGGTGTCGTAGTAGATCGCGCCGAGGTTTCCGTTCGTCTCGTCGACGGCCAGGAACGGATTGAACTGGTCATTGAGTCCGCTCTGGTTGTTCAGCTTGACCGCGGCGCTCCACGTGGCGCCGCCGTCGGTGGAGCGGGTGAACCAGATGCGCGTCTTGCACGTCGAGGTGACGCTGGAGCCGGGCTCGCTCGTCGTGCTGGCGCAGCCGGAATCGCCGGAGAGATCCGTCCAGACTGCGTAGACGTTGTTCGTCGCGCCATTCTTGTACGCGCCGCCGGAAACGTAGACCAGCGCGCGGCGGCTGTTGAACGACGGGACGCCGATGTCGTATCCGCGGAAGGTGGTCCTGATCTTCACCGGCGTGCCGTAACTCGCGCCGCCGTTGGTCGATTTGACCACGAAGATTCCGCGCGAGCCGGTGTCGGGGAAGAAGCCGAAGACATCGCCGGCGGAGTTGGTCTTCACGTCGGCGCCGATGCATGTGCCGGTGGCCTGCGAGTCGCTGACCTGGATCGGCGTTCCCCACCCGGTGGAGGTGCGGCGATTCATGAAGGCGGGGTTGCCGTTGTGCCAGATGACGTAGTTGTTGTTCGCGAACGCCGACGTCGCGCTGTGGTCGATCCACTGCATCTGCTTGTCGGTGTTCGTCTGCGTTCCCGAGATCGTTCCGTCGAACGTCCACGTCGCGCCGCCGTTCGTCGACTTGTACGACTGCACTTTGAGGACGGTCTGCGCGGAGTTGATGCCCATCGTGGTCGACCACGCGGTGCCGTCCGAGCTCCAGTCGACCGTCGGATCTGAGTGAAAGGCGTCGCCGCTGGCGAGCGGGAGGTTGCTCTGCCCCCAGGTCACGCCGCCGTCGGTGGAGTAGTACTCGCCCTGCATGCCCGACCCGCCGATGTTGTTGGAGGCGGCGATGATCTTGGTCGGATCCCAGTAGTTGATGCGGATGTCCGATTCGCTGCGCGAAACCGTCTGCGCGCCGGAGTTGCGGACGTTCGTTCCGGCTGTCGCGCCGAGGGCGGTGATGTGCCGGAAGCCCATCGCCGACGCCGTTCCCTCTTCGTCGGCATCGAGATCCTGGAAGTTCCGGCCGGGCGGCAGGGTCGCTTCCGCATGCCCCGGTTTGAGATCCTGGTGCGTCACCATCCACTCCAGGACTTCCTTCAGTACGAGCGGATAGCCGCCCGTGGGATCGTTGTCATTGTCGTAATTGGCCTCGGGATGCCCCTTGCGCCAGTAGACCTTGAGCCAGGGCGGAACGATCGGATCGTCCGCGTCTTTGTCTTTGAGCTTGGTGAAGTCCTGATTCTTCTTGATCAGCTTTTCGAGCTCGCTGCCGGGATTGGCGTGTGCCTTCTTGAGTTGTTCGTCGACCGAGGGAAACTTCTTCGCTTGCCCGGGAGGAGTGTTCGGAGGCCCCTGGGCAAGAACCATCGTTGATGAAGCGAGAAACAGAGCTGCCAGGACGAGAGAGATTCTCTTCATTACTTTCCCTTCATGAAACGTTCAATTTTTCGGGGGTCGAAGGGCTCAGCTAGATCAAGATCGGTGCCGCACGAAAAAAGCCTTAAATCGGTCTTTTTGGCAGCTTTCCTGACCCTGAAGGGCGAAAAGGCGCGGTCACGGGTTGAGCAGTGAGGTAGTGGTTGACCCAGCGCCGGCCCGATTTATGTCGCCGCTCGAGCTACGAACCTTACACATCGAGAACAGCATCGTGCAGCCACCGAATACGTGCCGCACATCGACGTGTAGCGATCATCACAACGCGGCGGCGGAGGTTGCCGTTACCTTCGTGCGCGTGCAAGCGACTGCGTTGATCGAAACACCTCTGAAGGCGGTCGAACGGCGCGAGCATCGCGCCGCAGGGGAGATGTTGTTCATGGAAGGCGAGTCCCCCGCGGGCGTGTACGTCCTTCATGAGGGCGACGTCGAGCTGGTGTTTTCGCCGCGTGAGGGGCAGCCGAAGCCGCTGCGCGTGGTCAATCCGGGTCGCATTCTGGGATTGAGCTCCGTGGTGATGCAGCATCCACATGACTGTTCGGCGGTGGCGCGGACGGACTGCGAGGTCGGCTTCGTCGAGCGCGAGGCGTTTCTGCGGTCGCTCGAAAAAACGCCGGCGATCTGGTTGAGCGTTCTGCGCATGCTCAGCAACGACGTCAACTCCGTGTACGACGACATGCGCTCGCTGGCCATCGGGTGACGTTCATCACCACGCCGGATGACGCGCGTCATCGGTCGATGGTTGGCCCCTCGCTATCGTCATTTTCATGACAATCCTTGCCGAGGCTCCCGCGTCATCGACCGTCAAAGAAGAACTATCGAAACCGAGCGTGGCGATGATCGACGGCAACGAAGCCGCCGCGCGCGTGGC
>JAFAOU010000205.1 GCA_019247495.1 Acidobacteriota bacterium | reverse complement strand
AGAAATCCGAACGCCGGATCCTTGAACTGCAGGTGGCGCAGCATGCTCCAGTGTTTGCGCACGTAACGCTGCAGAAAATCGAGCACGTGCCCGAGGCTGATGATGCGGCACGGCGGGACGGGGGCGCCGGGCGGGAAGGAGCCGAAGGCGATCAACCGGATCGCGAAACCGGACGGCAACGTCGCCGATCCGTGCTCGAGTAAATCGGCGACGACGGCATCGCTGTCGATCGTCGAATCGCCGAGCCGGCTGATGACGGTCTTGAGGATTTCGGGATTCCGCGCACCGCTGTTGATGCCGACGCGCCCTTCTTTCACCTCGCCGATGACCATGTCGATCGAATCCGGGGGAATGCCGAGGCCAGGATCGACATCGCTCATGTCCAGCGCGCGCGGTGCGCGTTTCGGCGAACTTGCCGGCGACGGCAGCCCGGACGGAAAGCGGAACGCGAGGACGTCGATGTCGGTCAACGTGCGGAAGCCGTTGCGTCCCGCGGCGGCAATGATCGGATACTCGGCGGAGGTGAAATACCCATTGAGCTGCAGATACGCCTGAACGAGGGCGACGGCGTGGTCCATGGCGGCATCATAGGACAGTGGATAGCGGCCACCACTTCCCGTACACTCTCGCCATGGGTTCCTATGACTGCACGAAGTGCCCGGCGTACTGCTGCAGCTACACGCGCATCATCGTCAACAAGCGCGACGTGACTCGCCTGGCGAAACATTTCGACGTCGATGTCGAAGTGGCGCAAAAGCGCTTCACGAAAGTCGTCGAAGGCGAGCAGGTTCTTCGCCATCAGAAGGACAAGATCTACGGCAGCGTCTGCATGTTTCTCGACATCAAAGAGCGGCGCTGCACGATTTACAACGCCCGGCCCGGCGTCTGCCACGAGTACCCCGACTTCAAGCGCTGCGGGTACTACGACTTCCTGAAATGGGAGCGGACGCAACAGGGCGACGAGAAGTTCATCCCCCTCACCTGGAAGTAGTTGCTGGAAGTAGTTCGAAATGCGGGGTAACTAGTTATTTGTTCATTGTCCGCATGAGCCGGGTACTCGCCTGCACCGCGCTGTTTGTCGCACTGCCGCTGCTCGCGCAGAGCGTGGTCGCGCCGATGTCGGAGTCGGTCTCCGTCGGCTACGTGATGATCCCGTTCACGGTCCTGGGCGATCACGGACGTCCGATCACCGACCTGCGCAACGCCGAGGTCAATCTGACGGTGGACGGGGCGCCGGTGCGCAGCGATATGTTCGAGAAGTCGCAGAACGCGCCGGTGTCGTTCACGATCCTGCTCGACGGCTCCGGCTCGATGGCGCTGGCGGGAAAGATGGATTCGGCGTTCGCGGCGATCGGCGCGCTGATCGGCCATCGACGTCCCGGCGACGATTTCGCGCTGTACGTTTTCGCGGAGTCGCAGGCAATCGAAGTGGCGCCGTTCACCGAGAATCCGAACGACATCACGCGCGCTCTCGGTCACGTCAAACCGTACGGCAAGACCGCGTTCTTCGACGCGCTGGCGACGATGCCGGAGCGCAGCAAACTCGGACGCAATCCGACCCGCGCCATCATTCTCCTCAGCGACGGCATCGACAACGCGTCGTCACTGACGCGCGGTGCGCTGGCGCAACAGCTTCAGGGCATCTCGGTTCCGATCTATTCACTCGGATTGCGTCAGCCGGAGCAGCCCGTCGACAATAAGAAGCGTCCGCGCGAGGACCTGTCGGATATCGGACTGCTCAACGAAGTGGCCACACTTACGGGCGGAAAGCTCTACCTCGGAAACACGCCGCAACAGATCGCGGAAGCCGTCTCGCACATCGAAGATGACCTCCGCGCGCAGTACCTGATCGGGTTCGCCCCCACGGGAAAAGGTGCAGTAAAGTACCGCACGATCTCGCTGAAACTCGCGGGTCGCGCGCGCGCCGTCCGGGTCCGCGCGGGGTACCTCGGCACCGAGCCACCCATGGTTGCCTCCCGAAACAAACAGACGGAAAGGAAGGGAAGTTTATGAAGACGATTGGAATCCGCATCCTCACGGCCACGGCGTTGGCCGCCACACTCGGCGCATGCGCGACGTCGAAATCGGTCGATCAGAAGATCGCCGAAGCGCAGGCGCAGACCGCAAAGAAGGTGGAGTCGGTCGAAGGTCAGGTCGAAGATCTGCAGAACAAGCAGAAGGCCACCGACACGCATCTCCAGCAGAACGACGCTGCCATCGCACAGCTCAGCACCGAAGCGAAGGACGCGTTGAAGCGCGCTCAGGACGCCGGCGTGCTGGCCAAGGGCAAGGTGGTTTTCCAGCAGACGTTCAAGGAAGACCGCATCAAGTTCAAGGTCGGTTCGTATGAGTTGAACAAGGACGCGCAGGCCGCCCTCGATGATTTCGCCGGCAAGGTGAAGGCGCTCAACGAGCAGTACTACATCGAGATTCAGGGCCACACGGACGACACCGGCGGCCGCAAGTTGAACGACGAGCTCGGCGAGCGCCGCGCCGACGAAGTCCGCCGCTACCTCTCCCGTGGCGCCCAACTCCCGCTGAACCGCATGTCGACGATCTCCTACGGCGACACGCTGCCGGTGGCGCCGAACAAGACCCGAAAGGGCCGCGCAGAAAATCGGCGCGTCGTGATCGTGGTTCTCGAATAGTTCGATTACTTCGCAACTTCACGAAGGCGGACTTTGGTCCGCCTTTTTTGGGATCGAAATGTGTACACACTGGTGTACAATCTGTGAATCGTGAAGACCACAACCATCCGTGAATTTCGCAGCAATATCGCAAAGCTCATCGACAGTGACGAATCCGTGCTGGTCACGAAACACGGCAAACCGGCTGCTGTCCTTTATCCGCTTCATGACCCATCAAAGGTTCCGATGGAAGTGCGCCGGAAGCTGTTTCTCGCGCTAGCGGGCGATATCGCGAAGCAGCTCGACGCCAAGGGCATCACTGAGGAAGATATCGAGCGTGACTTCGCCGAATTTAAGAAGCGTCGCCGCCGATAGCAACGTGCTGCTCTCCGCGATCGTCGGGAAGGCCGCCAGCCGCGTGTTCAATCATCCGGAACTCATTGTTGTCACGACGGAAGACAATGCCGCAGAAGTCCGGGAGTACCTGCCCGAGTTTGCGAAGAGATACGGAGTTTCCGAAGAATCCCTGCTGGAAGCTTTCGAGCTATTGCCGATCGAAGTCTTCGGGAAGCATCGGTATTCAACGCATCTTTTCGAAGCTCGATCGCTGCTAGCCGAACGCGATGCGGATGACGTTCCGCTCGCAGCTCTCGCGTTAAAGCTCGGTATCCCGATCTGGTCAAATGATCGAGATTTCGACGAATTTCCGACGGGCACCTTCTCGACAGCCAAACTTCTGAAGGTTCTCGGCGTTTAACGCCTCGGGGGATCGGTGTAGCCCCTGAAGCCTCTTAGTTTGTTTCCACGCCTTCGTAGATCTCGGCGACGCGGAGATCGATTCCGACCTCAGAGAGATGAACGTTCTCTTCCGGCGATTCAGTCGACCACGAACCATCCGCCTCCAGATGCCGTTGCTCGACATGATGGAAGTTCTGCTCGATCAACAGGTAATGACGTAGCGTCGGAATCGATCGGTACAGCTCGAACTTTTCGCCGCGGTCGTAGTTGCGCGTCGAGTCGGAGAGCACCTCGACGATCACGATCGGATTCGTCACGGTTTCCGCGGCGTTGCTGACCTTCGGGCCGCAGACGATCGTTGCGTCCGGGTATGTGTAGAGGCCAGATGGCGTGCTCACGCGCATGTCGCTGCCGAACGCTTCGCACGACGATCCGGCGAGCGCAGCGTCGAAGAGTTTCAGGACATTGCGGCTGATTCGATTGTGGCCGGCAGAGCCGCTGGCGATGACGCAGATGTCGCCCTTGAAGTATTCGAGTTTGATCTCGATTCCGCGTTGCAAGGAGAGGTAATCGTCGAGTGTGTGCGAGCGCATCAAACCCTACTCGAACGTAGCCACCACCGGCGCGTGATCGCTCGTTCCGATCTCGCGGAACGATGGACACGACACCGCGCGCTGCGCGAGTGACTCGCTGGCGAGTACGTAGTCGAGGCGCCAGCCGATGTTGCGTTGGCGGAGGTTGCGCCAGGGCGCCCACCAGGTGAAGTAGTCGTCGGCATCGGGATAGAGCTTGCGGCCGACGTCGACCAGGCCCTCAGCGATCATCGCTTCGAGGAGGTCGCGTTCCTCGGGACGCTGGCCGATGATGTTCGGCTTGCGCTCTTTCGGGTGCACGTCCATGTCCGTCCGGGCGACGTTGTAGTCGCCGCAGATGACGAGGTTCAACCCCTGCTCGCGGTGCGTGCGCGCGTAGGCGATCAGCGAATTCATGAACGCGATCTTGGCCGCGTAGTCCTTGCCGCCGTTCGGGACGTAGACCGATGCGAAGACCGTGTCGCCCGCGCGCGCTTCGACGATGCGCGTCTCGTGATCGAACTCTGGATGCGTGAACTTCGGCTCCTCCGGAAATGTCTCGCGGCGCATGTGCAGAGCGACGCCTGAATACGCGGCGGCGCCGTGCCAGTAGCACCAGTAACCTCCGAGATTGCAGATCGACTCGGGGATTTGGGGGATCGAGGCTTTGATCTCCTGCAGGCAGATCACGTCCGGCTGCGCAGTCGCGACCCACTCCTGAAACTGAGACTCGCGCGCGCGAATCCCGTTCACATTCCATGTGGCGATTTTCATGCGGCGGTGATTCTACGCAGTTGTCCACCCGATCGAACACGCTGTCCTTCGGCATGGACGTGCAAACGCTTGGTGACGGCTGAACCCGATTGATTTTCAAGGCGCCATTTCTGCATCCCGCGCGGCCATGTCAATGGAGGACACCAATGCGTAAATACGTTTTTGTTCTGCTGCTTCTCATCGTTCCCGCGTCGCTCTTTGCTCAGGGCTGGCGCGACCGCGGTCCTCGCGACCGTTACCGCTATTTCAACGACAACTCGTTCGAGGTCACGCCGTTTGCCGGCTACACGTGGGGCGGGACGGTCTACTCCGGCCAGACCAGCCTTTTCAATCAGGACGCGGACGTCGCCAGCTCCGCGAACTTCGGCATCAACCTCGGCATCCCCATTCAGCCGAACGGCATGAAGGTCGAGCTGATGATCGATCATCAGAGCACCGACTTCACGAACGGCAATGGCGGCGGACTCTTCGATCCCAGCCATCGTCTAGGCAACTTCGACATCACGTACTACCACGCCGGGATCCTGGTGCCGTTCAATCAGTCGTACGCGGCGATTCCGTACTTCATCGGCAGCGCCGGTGTGGCGACGCTCGATCCTCGCCGCAGCGACGTTTCGACGGCGACGCGGTTTTCCGCATCGTTAGGCGTTGGCGTGAAAGTGCCGATTCAGAGTCACGCCGGGATCCGCGGCGAAATCCGAGGCTTCTACACCTCGCTGCCCAACGACACGACCTGCCTTCTGTGCAACTACACGTACAACCGCGATCTGTTTCAGGGGCAGGCAAACATCGGGCTGTATTTCAAATTCTGAGAACCGGAGTGGGGAGTGCGAGCTCCCCGCTTCCTCAGTCCGGATCGCCCGTATCGAAGAGCACTTTCCATGTTCCGTCCGGCTGTTTTTCCCAGACGGTCATGTATGTTCCTTCGCGCGTCTTGCCGCTGAACACGGAGCGGTAGCGGCCCCACGTGTAGCCGAGCTTTCCGCCGCGCGAAATTTCGGCGCGCGTCGGTTCCCACGACAGTGTGAAACCGCTTGCGAACGCTGCCAGCATGTTGTCGCCGATCTCCTGCGGCCCGAGCAGCATGACGCCGCCGTTGGCCGGCTTGGCAGCGCTCGGAGCCATGAACTCCTGCCAGGCGAGATGACCGCGAGCCGCCGACTGCTTTGCGAATTCGCGATCGCGCTGCAGGAGCACATCGGCGTTCGGCGTGCTCTGCGGCGTCGTTGCGCAGGCGGCGAGAAACAGGAAGGTGATTGTCGCGAGTCGTTTCATTGCCACCGGAACACTTTCAATCCGATCATGAATGTGATGAGGCCCCACGCCGCCAGCAGCGCCAGTTTCGGGGCGATCTGCGTCAAACCTGCGGCGTCGTTGATGACTGCGCGCAGCGCATCGTTGAGCAACGTCAGCGGAAGTAAGCGGATGATTGGCTTCACCGAGTCGGGAAACCGTTCGTAAGAAAAGAAGACGCCGGAGCAGAGCCACATCGGCATCATGATGAGGTTCATCAGGCCGCTGACGGCTTCGATCGTCCGCGCCCGTGACGCGGTGAGCAGCCCGATGCCGGAGAAGCTGAAGCCGCCGATGATGCAGAGGATCGCCAGCAGCAGGATCGATCCATTCACGCGCACGCCGAAGACGAGCCAGCCGAAAACGACCAGCACCGTGACCTCGATCAGCAGCCAGATCAGCCGCGACAGAAACTGCGCGAGGAGGAAATCGGTCTTGCGCATCGGCGTGGCCACGAGGCGCTTGAGCAATTTCTTCATGCGCGCGTTGGCGATCGTGAAGCCCATGCTCCACATGCCCGTGCCCATCAGGTTCATGCCGAGGAGACCGGGGATGAGGAAGTCGATGTAGCGCGCGCCTTGCTCGTGAACGCGCTCCTCGCGAGTGACGACGACGTCGCGGCGTCCCGCGGCGGTCTGCAGCGCATCGTCTGCTTCGCGGCGGGCGCTCTGCGCGTCGGGCCGCGTCGCGTCGAAGCGGAAAACTACGGTGTCCGCTCCTTCGATCAGCAACGAGACTTTGCCGCGACGCAAGGCATCGCGCGCGTCCTGCTCGCTCATGATGCTCGGCAGGAGGACGGGCGACTTCTGCAGCGCAGCGAGTCGTTGCGCGGCATTCGGTCCGGCCACGACGGCGACCGGGACGCGGTCGGGCGGCTTCTCGCGGAACGCGAACCCGAGGGCAAGCGCCAGGATCAGCGGAAAGCCGAAGACCCAGAAGAGCGCTTCGCTTTCGCGGACGAACTCCTTCGCCCGCGTGATGGCCAGCTCGACGATGGCGGGACGGATGCGCGTTTTCTCAGGCATCGCGAAGCTCCCTTCCGGTCAGCGAGACGAAGAGATCCTCGAGCGAAGCTTCGTGCGTCGACAGCGATACGAGCTTCGCGCCTTCCTGCTCCACTGCCGCGATCAACTGTGGCACGGCCTCGGCGAGCGAATGGACGCGCAGCAGCCAACCGCCTTTGTGCGCGCTCGCACCGGCGCACGCGTCGATGGCCGTCACGACCGATTGTGAAAGCGGCGGCTCGCTCGTGAACTCGATCACGTTGCGCGCTTCGAGTTTGGCGATGAGTTCCGCGGGAGTGCCAAGCGCGATGAGGTGGCCATGATCGACGATGGCCACGCGATCGCAGAGGCGCTGCGCTTCCTCCATGTAATGCGTCGTCAGCAGCACCGTCCCGCCCTTCACGCGGAAACGTTGCACGATGTCCCACAACTGCAACCGGCTCTGCGGATCGAGTCCGGTGGTCGGCTCGTCGAGAAAAAGCACGTCCGGGTTGCCGACCAGCGCGCACGCGACACCGAGCCGCTGCCGCTGACCGCCCGAAAGTTTGCCAACACGCGCATTTCGCTTCTCATCGAGCGACAGATCGCGCAGCAACTCCTCTGGGTCATACCCATCCCGATAAAACGATCGAAACAGGCGCACCGTCTCGAACACTGTCAGCTTCTCGGTGAGCTGCGTTTCCTGCAGCGAAATGCCGATGCGTTCGCGCAACTCGCGGTCGTGCGAACGCCAGTCGAGCCCGAGGATTTCGACGTCGCCGGAGTCGGGCTTCGTCAGTCCTTCCAGAATCTCGATGGTCGTCGTTTTTCCCGCGCCGTTTGGTCCGAGCAGTCCGAAGCATTCGCCGCTGGCAACGGACAGATCGAGTCCGTCCACCGCCTTTACGTCGGCGAAGTACTTGCGCAGATTGCGGCAGGCGATGACGTCCGGCATGAACGCGAGACGATACACTTTCGGCCGACATGCGCGCCATCGTTGTCGACGAATCGAGGTTGTCCATCGGCGAGGTGGAATCGCCGCCGATGACTTCCGACGCGCTGCGCATCCGCGTTCGCGCAACAGCGGTGAATCGCGCCGATCTGCTCCAGCGCGAAGGCCGCTACGCGCCACCTCCCGGCGCCTCTCCGATCCTCGGGCTCGAATGCGCGGGCGAG
>JAFAOU010000178.1 GCA_019247495.1 Acidobacteriota bacterium | reverse complement strand
TCAGCACCGCGGCGGCGCGGCGTGCCGCGATTTCGCGCTCGCCGTTCAGCAACTCCTCTTCCGCCGATGCCTCTGACGCGGGCTCGCGAATCTCCTCCGTCCGCTCGACACTCGACTGCCGGCGCGGTTGCCGCACTACGATCAATGCAGCCAGCCTTTCCAGGGCCCGGTCATCGAGCTCTGTAAATTTTTGACGGACAATCGTGGAAGCTTCCGCGATTCCGAGGCCGTCACGGCTGACCAGACGCTCGAGAAAGATCGCGGCGTCGCCTCCCTGCCTGGCGCGCATCGACGGCCGCCACTTGCCCCATTCGTGAATCTTCTGATCGAGGTAATGGCGCTCGACGACGGTCGTCAAATACGTGGCAAGCGTGGCTTTCTGCTCGAACTTCCGCAGCACCGCGTAGTCGTTCTCGATGATCTTGAGCTTCGATGCCGATGCGAAATCCTCGGCATCGGCGCCCGAGAGGCCGAACTTCCGGCATACGAACGCGATCACGCGTTCGATGAGCGAAAGATTGTCGAGGAAGAACGTTTCCCAGTTCATTGGCGATGCCGCGAACGGCAACGATGAGCGTCTTGTTGACGGTGTGGCGATTCTAGACGAAGTACCACCGTTGCCCCGCACGGAAATCGCCGGAAATACGGAACCTTCCGTTACTTCTTGGCCACGTCGGGCATGTGCTTCGACGTCGTATCGACGAACGACACCGGCACGCCCTCGCGGATGCGATGCGAAACCTCCTGCGCGTCCCAGTTCGTCAGCCGCACGCAACCGTGCGACGACGCGTAGCCGATCGAATCGGGATCGGGCGTGCCGTGCATGCCGTAGTGCGGCTTGCTCAGCGCCATCCAGACCACTCCGACCGGCGAGTTCGGACCGGGATTCAAATGCGCGTCCGGCTCGCTGTCCGGCACTTCGTGGTAGAGCGTCGGGTCGTAGTGGAAGTGCGGCATCGGCGCGATTTTCACCACGTGCACAGTCTCGTCGGGCGACGGGTCGTAGGTCGAGCCGAGCGTCGTCGGCGCGTGGAAGATCAAGTTGCCGTTCGCATCGAACGCGTTGTAGGAGTTGCCCACGATCGAGATGACCACTTTGGCGATGTCCGGCTGGTCCTGCGTCATCGGAGGGCGCACGTTCGGCGCGTTGATCGTGGCCCCCGCCTGCAACTCATTGATCTTCACATCGGGATTCAGCAGTTCCAGAAAATCCTCGGTGCAATGAAAGCGCTCGGCCAACTCTTCGCGTAGCGACTCGTAGCAGAGGCAGTCCAGCTTGGCCTTTTCGTACGGACTTTCGGGGATTTGCACGAAGGGACCTTTCAGGTCGCCGGCCGTCAGTGTGTAGGTCGTCACCACCGGCGCGTCCCCGGCCGCTTGAGCGATGGAACGGAATGTGGCTTCGTCGACGTCGCCCGTTGCGTCCATCCCGTGTGCTTTCTGCCACCACCAGACGGTGATCGCCGAGTTCCGTCCCCAGCGCCCGTCGATCACACCGACCGAGAAGTGCGCGCGGTCGAGATAGACCTGCGTTCGCAGCACCGAGGGGCCACGCACGTCGCCGGTAATCGGAAGATTGACCGGAGCGCTGTTGATCGAGTTCGCGTCCAACCCTTTGAACGATTCCTTTTTCCCGTGGACGATCTGAACGTTCAGCGGCGCCGGTGTTTGCTGCGCCTGCTGCGCAGCCTGTTGCGCCGCGGCCTGTGCCGCCTGCTGGGCGCGAAACGATTGCAACTGCCGCCACTGCTGATCGAAGCGCTGCCGGTCGAGATCCTGCTGCGTCGGCGCCGGCTCCTTGCCGCCCATCGGCGTGGACACGTCAAACGCGTCCGACACCTTCCGCACCACCTTCGTCGCGGCGTTCTCGGCCCGCGCCTTCGTCTCATGCGCCTGCTCACGATTGCAGGCAATCAGGAGAGCCATCGCGAAAACTGAAACCACTGTCCGTCGATTCATGCGAGTCACCAAAGCAAAGTTGAGGCCGCGGGAATGCCGCGAACGCGACGTGGCCGCTCCGAAGGCTCCAGCGAATCAAGACTTAAAAGGAGAGAATCATGCGAACTGCATGTCGCATCCTCGCTGTAATCACAATTCTGCTAACGCTTCCCCTCCATGCCGCTGATTGTCCGACGCCGAACGATTTCGGCGGGACGGTCGCGCTGTCAGGTAACGCGTCGAAGGTCACACTGAAGAATCCGGCGAAGGGCGGTTCAGCCGCGAAAATCTGCCTCCTAACCGAAGGGGATCTCGAAAACAACCACACGTGTAGTACGGCTGATGCCCTCACTGCGGCTCCGACTGTGGTCGTCGGTCTCTGCACGGCGGGAAAGGACAACTTCAACAGCAACCTGACGTCCGACGCTATTGCCGCCGCCGACGCTATCCTCGTGGAATTTCGTCCGGCCGAGGCGGGCCAAACGGTCAAGTTCCTTCGTGTTGAGGCAAAGGATGCGGCCGGGAAAGATCTCAATCCTTCGCCAGTGACGAAGGTCGTCGCGACTGCCGGCACCCCTGATTTTTCCACTGACTCGCGATACAAGGTCTGGCTCTACACCGGCTACACGTATCTTCGAACCAAGAACGACTTCAAAGATGGGTACCCAGAGCTGCTCGCGCGCTTTGAAACCCGCTTATTCGATGACGCTATTTACCTCGAACAGACCGATCCCGCGAAGTTCGATCGAATGAGAAAACACCTGTGCCTCAAAACCGACCATTGCGGCTTTTTTCCGCATTTCAACGTCTTTCGGCTGTATGGGGAGACAGGCTTGACCGGAACCACGGTGGCAAGCACGAGCACGAGCATGACAAACCCGCCTGTCACCACGACCACGGTCACGGGAGTGAAA
The DNA here is from genome assembly GCA_019247495.1 of Acidobacteriota bacterium. Classification (GTDB taxonomy): domain Bacteria; phylum Acidobacteriota; class Thermoanaerobaculia; order Gp7-AA8; family Gp7-AA8; genus JADGNZ01. The sequence continues at coordinate 13,587 of JAFAOU010000178.1, read as the reverse complement.
CAGGCATTCTCGGGCAACGTGGGTCTTGGGTACGGTTGGACGCTTCCCGTGACAACCAGACCCACGCTCCCCGGAGAAGCTGGAGACACAAACGCATTCACAATTTTGGCCGTTTCCCGACTCGGAATCGTCACCGTGCCTGGCGTCGATGCAGATACCACAAAGAACATCGTTGCCAAACCCGGCACGACTGCCTTCAACTGGAGCACTGGCATCAGAATCGAAAACGCAAATTTGTTGAGAGGCAAGGGTGGAAACTTCGAAGGGGCGTATTTTGAGTTCGGATTCGGCGAGAACGAGCAGTTCGCACTGAAGAAGGTACCTCGTCTTCGCGTGGATGGGCTGGTGCCGCTACCTGCCGGCAGCGATCTCGTGCGATTCGCGCTGCGGCTCCAGCTTGATACCACCCGTCCATTTAACCGGAAAGAAAACAGCGAATCGAATGGAGAGATCCGTATTTCCGGTCTCTTCAACATCGATCTGAAGGAACTGGCGAGACGATTCGGTGGCGGTAAGTAAGAGCTGGCAGGCGCCGGAGCACTGCTCCGGCGCCTGCTAAACTCGATAGAGGTGATTACCTACCTCAAAGTCCGCAACCTTGCCATCGTCGAGGAATTCGCGATCGAGCCTGGGGTGGGGTTGAACGTGCTGACCGGGGAGACGGGGGCGGGGAAGTCGCTGCTGATCGATTCGCTCGAGTTTCTCCGCGGCGCGCGCGGGTCGACGGAGATGATTCGCGCGGGTGCGGAGCGGATGACGGCTGAGGCGGTGTTCGATGTGCCGCGCGCGCCGCATGATGCGCTGGATGAGATCGGCGTCGACGCGAGCGAGGCGGAGGTCATCGTCAAGCGCGAAATCGGTACGAACGGCCGCGGGCGGGTACTCATCAACGGCTCGCCGTTGTCGGTGCGCGAGTTGGGCGTGGCTATGGACGCCTTCCTCGAAATCCACGGGCAGCATGAGTCGCATGGACGCGTCGCCGGGCAGTCCTATCGCGAGCTGCTCGACGACTACGGCGATCATGCGGCGCTCGCCGCGGGCACGCGCGAGGCGCATGCGGATTGGAACCAGGCAGCAGGCCAGTTGCGCGAGCTGACTGACGCGCAGCGCGACCGGACGTTGCGGCTCGATCTGTTGCGGTATCAGATCGACGAGATCTCGGCGGCGAAAATCGATCCGGCTGAAGAGGAGTCGTTGCGTGGCGAACGGAGCATGCTCGCCAACGCGCGGCAGCTCGCCGAGGCCACCAGCGGCGCGTTTGCGCTGGTCGATGATGATGAATCGTCGGCGCTCGCGCAGCTTTCGCGGGCTCTTCACCTCGTAGAACCGCTGGCGAAGGAGATCACGGAAGTCGCAACCATTGCGGGTGAACTGAAAGACGCCATCTATCGCCTTCAGGAGACATCGCGCGGACTCTCCCGGCTCTCCGATTCGGTGCGTCACGATCCCGCGCGGCTCGAAGAGATCGAAGACCGCCTGGTCACGATCGAGCGTCTGAAGAAAAAATACGGCGGGTCCGTCGAAGCCGTCCTCGCCCACCTCGGCGCGATCCAAGACGAGTTCGAGCGGCTCAACGACTACGAGACCAGCGTCGACAAACTGCAGCGGATCGAGGAGCAGCGCTTCGCGACCTGGCGGAAGGCGGCCGAAGGGTTGTCGGCGGCGCGAAAGAAATCCGTGAAGAAATTCGAGAGCGCGATTCAGTCGGAGTTGAACGATCTGGCCATGGAGCGGACGACGGTGAAGGTTGTCGTCGATGCGAATGATGCGTCGCGCGAACATGCCGTTGCGCATGGCATCGACCGCATCGAGATCCTGATCGCGCCGAACCGCGGCGAGGAACCGAAGCCGATGCAGCGCATCGCATCGGGCGGAGAGCTTTCGCGCATCCAGCTCGCCATCGCTGCGGCGCTTTTCAAGGCGTCGAACAAAGCCGCGGCAGCGACGCTGGTGTTCGATGAGATCGATGCCGGCATTGGTGGACGTGTGGCCGAGGTCGTTGGGAGGAAGTTGCAGGAGCTCGCGGGCGGCAATCAGGTCATCTGCGTCACGCACTTGCCGCAAATCGCCAGCTTCGGGACGACTCATTTCTTCGTCTGGAAGGAAGACGCCGCCGGCCACACGCGCGCGCGCATTCGCAGGCTCGAATCGGAGGATGAGCGCGTGAACGAAGTGGCGCGAATGCTCGGCGGCGAAACGATCCCCGCTTCCGCCGTCATGCACGCGCGCGAGTTGCTCGAGGGCGCGCGCGGCCGGCCGGCGAAGGCGCGCCGATGAAGCGCTGGCGCGTCGACCGCGAACCGTCCGATGACGTGCTGGATGAGATCGCGGACCTGCTCCGCGCCGGCGCCGTGGCGCTGCTGCCGACCGATACGATCTACGGGCTGCACGCGTTGGCGGCGAACGGCGAGGCGGTGGCGCGCATCCGATCGATGAAGGAACGCGGCGATCAAAAACCGTTCGTCATCATCGCCGCCTCGGCAGAACAACTCGACCAATTCGGCGTGACGATTCCTGACGTGCTCCGGGAAATCTGGCCGGCGCCGCTGACGGCGATTCTTGCGTCAGACGCAACAACCATCGCCGCGCGCGTGCCCGATTTGGCGTGGCTGCGTGCCCTTCTCGGCCGAACCGGGCCACTGATTTCAACCAGCGCGAACCGCAGCGGCGAGCCGCCGATTACGACACCTCAAATGCTCGCGCAAGACTTGTTCGAAGCGCTCGATGCGGTGCTCGATGCGGGTCCTCGCGAAGGTCAACCTTCGACGATCGTGGACTTTACCGGCGAGGAGCCGCGCATCGTGCGCGAAGGTGATCCGGGCTTTTCACAGTTTCTGCGGAAAAGGCTGTGGAAAGCCCTGTGAAAAACTCGAAAGCCCGCGCAGAATGCGGGCTTCTGACCGGTTTGCACAAATCCGTGGGCGAAATCGCCTAATTGTTGGATTCATTGTAGTTGGGTGTAATCCCGTGTCTGCTTTGCAGCGTTTTTTGTGCAATAGCCCAAGTCGGTTTGCACTTTCCACATGCCTCTTGACTATCCTGGGCCGTTTTTGCCGGCTGTAACCGGTCCGTGCAACTCATGCAAACGTGTGGACTTACGGTCGCGTTTGCCTCGGGAACGGCTCTGAATGCGACCTTGCGATGCGCGGTAATTGGCGGATCGCCAACGTCGTGATCGGCGCTAGAATCCGCCCTCATGACTACCGTCACCGAGCCGCAGACTCAGCCCGTGCGCGAAGCGGCCGCCGCACCCGCCCGGCAGTTCGTCAACTTCATGTTCTTCAAAACGGATCGCTCGTGGCGGCGCGAAACTGCCGAGGTGAAAGCGGAGGCGAAACGCGAATTCGTGGAAATCGTCCGGCGCCACACCGGGCCGATGATGGTGCTCCCCTACTCGACCGTCGGCATCAAGCCGAACACCGACTTCATGTTCTGGCGCATCGGCTACGACCTCGATCCGTTCCAGCAGATGGCCGCCGACATCAACAAGTCCATCCTCGGCCGCTACCTCGACATCCCGGTCTCGTACTTTTCGATGACCAAGCATTCGCAGTACGTCGACGAACACGTACACGAGGGGCAGGAAGGCCGCCGTCTGCGCATCGTGCCGGGCAAGAAGCCGCTCCTTTTCGTCTACCCGTTCGTGAAGACGCGCGACTGGTACCTGCTCCCGCAGAGCGAGCGGCAGCGAATCATGAATGAGCACATCGCCATCGGCCACAAGTACCCGCGCGTCAAGATCAACACGACCTACTCGTTCGGTCTCGACGATCAGGATTTTGTGGTCGCCTTCGAAGCCGATTCCGCCGCCGAGTTCCTCGATCTCGTGCAGGAACTGCGCGAAACGGAGTCGTCGAAGTTCACCCAGCGCGATACGCCGATGTACACCTGCCGCCGCGCGACGGTCGAGGAGATTCTCGATTCACTGGGGTAGTGACCAGTGACACGATCCGCCTGCATCGACGACTTCGAGGCTGGCCAACATGTCACCTTTACGAAGACCTTCGCCGAGGACGACCTGCGGCGGTTCATCGAAATCACCGGCGACGTGAATCCTCTGCACGTCGATGACGACTTCGCCGCAGACACTCCGTTCGGCCGCCGCGTCCTGCACGGCATGCTGACTGCGTCGATCTTCTCCACCATGGTAGGAATGCTGCTGCCGGGAACGGGCGCGATCTATCGATCGCAGACGCTCACGTTTCTTCTTCCGGTCCACGTCGGCGAAACGGTGACCGCGCATTTCGTCGTCCGCTCCGTCGACCGCGCGAAGCACCGGTTGGAAATCGATGCATGGATCGAGAATGCGTCGGGCGCGCACGTCATCGAAGGCACCTGCGAAGCGGGATTGCTGCGCGTTCGCTGACTGAGTTCGCAATCAACTGCCGCGAGTAGACGAGGATTCACTGGGCTAGCGATTCGCTACGGCTCATGCCCAACGGATGCGCACGAAAAAACGCCCACATCTCGCGCGTCGCATCGATACGGTCGTTGCCAGGCCCGGCGAACCAGTTCGGGAACGCCTCTCCGCCGAACCACTGGTGACCTGCTCCATTGACGCTGTAGAGCATCACGGTCGAGCCGCCGGCGCACGCGGTGTACTCGCGGCGCGTAACGTCAGGCGCGAATGCCGATTCGATCGGCGTCGGTGCGCATTGATTTCGTACGGCCCATTTCGCCCCCCACGTGGCGATGTTCGGAAAGCGCACCGCATCCGGCGAAATCGGTGACACGCCGCCGTTGTATGGCGCGAATGGATCCTCGGTGCCGTGGAACATGATCGCCGGCACCGGCCGCGGGTCGGTGCACCAGTTCCACGGCAGGGTTTGCGCGGCGCCCACCATTCCGACCGCGGCGATGTGATCGGAGAGCGTGCACGAAAGCACGAAGGCCATGCCGCCGCCGTTCGAAAACCCGTTCGCGTAGATTCGTTTCGCGTCGATGTTGTACGACCCTTGAAGTTTGTCGATCAGATCTGCGATGAAGCGGACGTCTTTCATCAGATCGGGTTCGTCGGCCACGTGCCAAATCCGAGGACCCGGACCGTCGGCGCCCGATGGATACACAACGATGAAGCGTTCGGTGTCAGCGAGCCGGTTCCACCCGGTCATATTCATCTGCTGCGCCGGCCATCCGCCCGCGCCGTGCATGCTGATGACGAGCGGCGTCGCCTTCGCGCGGTCGTAGCTGGGCGGCACGTAGAGCACGTACTCCCGTTTCTCGCCGGACGAGACGATCGAGCCGTTGGCGCGATTGTGAAGGTAGAAGCGGACCGCTTCGCCGAGCGCAAAGACTGCGGGCAACGTGATTGCGATCAGAACAGTGCCGAGGACGGCGTAGCGGCGGGCGATCATCGGTGACGGTTCCAGGCGAGCGCCAGCGGCGCGGCGGAAAGTCGTGCCAGCGGAACGGCGACGATTGCGACGAGTATGAGGACGTAGCGCCGGATCAACACCTCGGGGAAGGTCCAGGCGAGCACGCCGTAAAAAGCGAAGACCGTCCCGGCCCAAAACAGCGCTGCGAAAACCAGCGCACGGTCGGTGAGCAGCTGCCGGTCATAGAGCCGGATGGCGATCTCCGCGGCGGCAGCGAGTTTCAAGCACACAAGGATCGCGAAAATCCAGCCGCCGGCGTTCCACAACATTGCAATCAACCGTTTGTTGGTAATCACCCAATGGGCGGCCGGAACGACCATGCCGAGGAGCGCCAAAGTCACGAAGACGCTTCCCTTGATGAGCCATTCGCGGCCGCTCATTCCGATGTACAAACTCTGCACGAGTTGCTTCCAGGTTGTCGCGAGCAACGCGATGAATACCAGCAGCATGGCTACGGCGGCGCGGGGAACGCCAACGACTTCCGCCAATCGATGCATTCGATCGATCACAAGAGGCAACGTCCCCGAGAATTTCAGGGCTGGCGGAACGGCCACGAGCACGAGAAGCCACGCCGCGAGCATGCTCCAGATCGTCACCTTGAGTTTGGCGGCGATCAGCGATGCGCTGGTAACCGGGCGCGTCGCGATGAACCTCGTCATGGTCGAATCGCTGACCGTTGCAGCAGCGAAAAGAGCCATGAGCGGCGGTGTCGTCAGCACGACGATCAGCATCTCGAAGACGAGCGCCGGCGTGTCGCGGAAGAGAAAAAGCAGCGCCAGCTCGAATGGCAACACGATCGCTACCAGGGCCGGCAGCGAACGCCCATGCTGCCGCCACTCCAGCCACATCTGCGCCCGAGCCGGCGAGCGAAAGTGTTCGCGCCGGCGCGGAAGGGCGAGACGTCCCAGTCGAACGAACAGCGGCCGCCAATCGGGATCGTCGCCGCGCCGCGCGCGTGCAATTGCGTAACGCGCGGTGACATAGGCGAGCGGAACGTGCGGCGCGAGGATGGCCAGCATCACCAGCTCGCCCGCTTTGACGTTGAGCGCGACCATGATGACGGCGTCGATCGCTGCGAGCCAGACGACGGTGATGACCACGCGCAAACCAGGCAGCGCGTACGGCATCCATGTCAGAGCCTGCGTCCACGCCAGTAGCGACGCCGCCAACAACGCGGGCCAGATCACCGGTACGTCGATTCCGGATGGCCACAGCGCGAGCAGTCTCGTTACCGCCCAGAGCATGATCATCGCTGCGGCGCCGTAGATCATCGGCCACGCTGCAAGAGCGTTGTTCGTGACCGGCAACGTGAACATGCGCGCGGGATACATCGATCGCCGCGCCGAAAGGTCGCCCGCAAGCCCGAAGCTGAACACCGAGACGAGATAGAGAAAGGTCGCCGTGAGTGGGACAGCCACCACCAATGCGAAGCTCTGCTCGTCATCGATGTGGACGCGCCGTCCCGACGCGTACAGAAACATCCTGAGAATCGCCATGGCGATCGGATAGCAGGCCAGCGCCAATAGTCCCCAGCGATGGCGCCGGCGGAACTCCCATCCGATTGCGGCGGCGGCAGATCGCATGGCTACCCCTCGGGCGCCGCGCCCGCTGCATGGGCGATGAAAATCTCGTCGAGCGTCGGCAGCCGTTCGCCGGCGCGATGCGACTCTTTGATCTCGTTCAGCGGTGCACTCACTACGATCCTCCCGCCGCTGATCATCGTGACGTGATCGGCCACCTGCTCGACTTCCTCCAGCAAGTGCGACGAGAAGAGCACCGTCCGCCCCTCCTCGGCGACGCTGCGAATGACTGCGCCGAGAATGTCGCGCCGCACGATCGGATCGAGACCCGAGGAGGGCTCGTCGAGCACCAGCAATTCCGGCCGATGCGCAAGCGCGATCAACAATCCCGCGCGCGCTTTCTGCCCCTTGGAAAGACTCTTCACTTTCGCCATCGGATCGAGCGCGAACATCTTCCGCAACTCCTCGGCGTACGCGTCGTCCCAGGCCGGATAGAAAGCGCGCGAGTAACGAATCAGTTCTTCGATGCGCATCCAACCCGGAATGTCGTTTTCTTCGGAGAGATAGCCGACGCGCGACAGCACGGCCACCGGATCGGCGACGGGGTCATAGCCGAAGATGCGCACCGAGCCTTCCTGCGCGCGCAGCAAGCCGAGGATGTGTTTAATCAGCGTGGTCTTGCCTGCTCCGTTCGCTCCGACCAGACCGTAGACCGAGCCGCGCGGCAGCGACAGCGTCACCGAAGCCAGCGCCGTCATGGCGCCGAAGCGGCGCGTCAGCTCGGAAACGGCGATGACGAATTCACTCATTGAAGCGAATGCGGATGGATCGGGCGAGTGTACCGCCAACCGGCGCGTTCAATGCTTCGCCGCGCGATGCCGCGACGGAGGACATGGACCGCGGTTCACGAGTACCGATACGGTGTGGTCATTGTTGGCCGTGACGATGTCGAGGTACCCGTCGCCATTCACATCGGCTACGTCGAAGACATTGACCGGCCCGCCCGCATCGATGGTGATGCCTTCGGCGAAATCGCCCGAACCGTTGCCGCGATAAACGTGAAGACTCGTTGACAGGAGATCGCTGACGATGATGTCGGGATGGCCGTCGCCGTCGAGATCGCGCACGCGCAGCTGAACGGAGAAACTGATGGTTCGTGCATGTGCGAGCTGTCTTCGCGTTTGAAACGTTCCGTCGGCATTTGCGAGCGTGACGAAGACAGGCTCGTTCGCCGATTCGATGTCGTTCGTGTCGATGATGTCGGCGATTCCATCGCCGTTCACATCTGCGAACGTGCTGCTCCGATCGATTCCAGGACCCGCGGCAATGGTCGACACCGTCACGCCGTCATTCGCAAAACGGAGGATTGCAAGTTGACGCAAGTGCTCGCTGACCAGGACCTCCAGCGCGCCGTTGATCATGCGCGCCGATGGCCAATCGCCATTCGCCAGTTGCGTGTCGAATGTCGTCTTCGGTCCCAGCTCTACACCAACAAGTCCGCGAAACCGATGGATGCGAACCGGATTGCCGGAACCGAACGAAAGGCTTATGACGTCGGGCGTGCCGTCGTGGTCATAGTCGGCGATCAGTGATGGACCGCCGTGCGTAGCGGTTCCATACGAAGTGCCTCCGTCGAACTGCAGACCGCCCTCGCCGCGGAAAACGGCAATGCCATTCGCCCAATAGTTGGAAACGAGGAGGTCGGGAATCCCGTCGTGATCGAGATCGCCCACATCCTGCAGCGTCTCGCCGAAGCCGGTGGGGATCAATCGTTCCGCGGCAAAGGTACCGTCGCCGCGATTCGGCAGGATTGAGAACGCCGGTAACTCGTCGACTTGGTTGCCGGAGGCGATGATCTCGGGCGCGCCGTCGCCATCGAGATCGCGCACGAGCAGGGCGCGGTTCGCAGTCGAGGCGTAACGCACCGGCGCGCGAAATCCGGTCCAGCTGCAATCCGCGGCCATCGCCTCAGCGGCGACGAACGAGAAAATGGTGATCAACAGCCAATGTCGTTTCATGCCGCGCGAAGTCTACGCAGGCGATGTGAACGCTTCGACGCCCCTTCGCGACGGTTCGGTGAGGACTACGTCCCCGCGATGATGTTGTGCGTTTCGATGATGTCCGGCGTACCAGGATCGACGCCTACTTCCTGCAGGATCGGCATCAACGCCTGACCGAAGCGCTCGAAGTTCTCCATCGTGTCCCAGATGTCCGAAACACGCAGAGCGTCGGTTGAGCCGAACGCAACGTGAAAGAGCCTTCCCTGAGGCGCGCCCGCGCCAGCTGCGTCGAGGCGTTTGATGGTCTCGCCATACTGCTGCGACGACATCGATTTCGGGACAAAGCGAACGACGAATGGCATACGAATCTCCCTTCTCTTTGGACGATGTACGCTGCCACCGGCCATCTGGTCGTATCGTTTTACGCCTAACCTTCGTCGCCGCGCACCGTTTAAACGATCGCAGGAGGCGACTGATGCGAAACACCATCCTCGGCGTTGTGGTGATGGCGATGGGTTTGTCCATGCCGGTGCGCAGCGAGGAACCGCGCGCCGAAGTGCTGGTGCTCGGCGTCTATCACATGGCCAATCCCGGACACGACATCTTCAACATGCCGGCGGACGACGTGCTCGCGCCCGGACGCCAGCAGGAGATCGCCGAGCTGGCAGCAGTGCTGAAAAAGTTCAAGCCGACGAAGATTGCCGTCGAGAACGATTCGCAGCGGAAGCTGAACGAACGCTACGCGCAATACCTCGCCGGTCAATACGTCCTGACCACGAACGAGATCGATCAGATCGGATTACGCCTGGCGAAAGAGTTGGGCCATTCGACGATCTACGCGGTCGATGCGGACGGCGATTTTCCGTTTCAGCGCGTCGTCAATTTCGCCAAAGCAAAAGGAGAGTCCGCGAAGGTCGATGCGCTCATGGCCGACATCGGAGCGATGGTGAAGGCACAGGGCGAATACCTGAAGAGCCACACGGTCCTCCAGACGTTGCTCTACATGAACGCCGATGCGAAGGTGGCGCAGGACGTCGGCTTCTACTACCGCGAAGCGAACTACGGCGAGCCCGGCGACTACGCGGGGCCCGATCTGCTGACCGAGTGGTACCGGCGGAACATCCACATCTTCAACAACGTGACGAAGCTGGTGGCATCACCCGAGGACCACATCCTGGTCATCTTCGGCGCCGGCCACCTCGGCTGGCTGCGCAACGATTTCGCTTCCGATCCGACGCTGCGGCTACGGAAACTGGAAGAGTTCACTCCTGCAGCTCATTGACGTTTGATGCCGTGGTACCTATCATCGATAGCTACCATGGCGAAAACCTCTCCGAAGCGGCATACCGCTCGCGTTTTCAAAACCGGCAGAAGCCAGGCGGTTCGCCTGCCGAAAGAGTTTCGTTTCGACAGCGACACCGTGCTGGTACACCGTGACGGAACCTCGGTCATTCTCGAGCCGGTTCACGAATGGCCCGCGGGATACGTCGAGTCATTTGCCGGCGTCCCGGCAGATTTCGAGCGGCCCGCCCAGGGCAGCGTTGAAAAACGCCGCAAGCTTTGAATCGGCATGAAGTTCCTTCTCGACACCGATACCTGCATCTTCGCTCTGAAGCAGCACGAGACCGTTATCGGGCGCTTGCTTGCAACGGCACGCGAAGACGTCGGGGTAAGCGTGATCACCGAGGCGGAGCTGCGAACGGGCGCCGCGAAAAGCTCGTCTCCCCTGAAGACTCTTCACAAGATAGAGAGTTTTCTCCGTCCGATCGCGCTGATCGATTTCACATCCGATGACGCAATCGCGTATGCGGCGGTGCGCGCCAAACTTGAACGTACCGGTACGCCGATCGGTCCTCTCGACACGCTAATCGCAGCGCAGGCCGTTGCTCGCAAGCTGACCATCGTTTCGAACAACGAACGTGAATTTCGTCGCGTTGCGGGACTCGTCATCGAAAACTGGTCTCGCTGACGATCCACAAGGAACGGTTTCACGCGGAGGCGCGGAGATGCGGAGCGTGGTGCGCACCGCCGCAAATACAAACGGCGTGGCGAGAACGACGGCTATACTTCGGCCACAAAACACTAAGGAGCAACTATGCGAAAGATGTCCGGGCTCGGCATTTTTGTCGCTGTATTTTTCTCGATCGTCGTCCATGCTCAGCAGGGCGGCGCGGTTCGCGGGCGTGTCACGATCGCGTCGGATGGATCGCCGTTGCCGGGCGTTACCGTCTCGATCGATGAGCCAAACCTCAACACAGTCACCGATGCGGACGGTCGCTATCAGATCAACGTCCCCGCCGCGCGCGCCGGGCAGAGCGTCAAAGTCAGCGCCGCGTTGCAGGGGTTTCAGACGCGTACGGCAACGGCCACGCTTGGAGCCGGCGAGGTGACGGTCGATTTTGCAATGCGGGTTTCGTTCGGCCAGGAGATCACGGTCGGATCGCGCGCGGTGAATGCCGAAGCCGAGAAAGCGGTGCCGGTGGACATCATCACGCACGCGCAGATCGAGTCAGCGCCGTCGACGGAGACGAATCAGATCATCCAGAAGGTTGCGCCTTCGTTCAACTTTCCTCGGCCGACACTTTCCGACGGCACCGACAGCGTCCGTCCCGCGACGTTGCGCGGGCTGGGTCCCGATCAGGTGCTGGTCATGGTGAACGGCAAGCGGCGGCACGTCGCTGCGCTCGTGAACGTCAACGGCACGGTGGGCCGCGGCTCGGCCGGCGTCGACCTCAACGCCATTCCGGCCTCAGCCATCGACAGCGTCGAAATCCTTCGCGACGGCGCGGCCGCGCAATACGGATCGGACGCCATCGCCGGTGTTCTCAATCTGGTTCTGAAGTCAGACGCGCAGCCGCTGAAGCTCGAAGTAAAGGGCGGCGCGACGACGCACGGCGACGGCCAGATGGTCGACTCCAACCTCAGCGGCGGATGGAACGTCGGCCGCGGCGCCGTCTTCGCGACCGTCGAGTACCGCGACCGTTACGACACCAATCGCGCCCTCAACGATCCGCGCGATCAGATCGTCAAGGGCGACGCCGGCAACAACGCCGTTCCCCAGCCGAACACGCACTGGGGCGACGCCTACGAGCGCGACATCATGTCGCTCGCCAACCTCAATCTTCCGATCAGCGCGGATGGCAAGCAGGTTTTCTACGCGTTCGGGACGTACGATCTGCGGCATGGATCGGCGGGCGGCAACTACCGCCGCGCGCTCGATTCCACCGACTGGCCGCAGATCTATCCGCTCGGCTACCTTCCGCTGATCGAGCCGCGAATCGCGGACCAGGCGTTGACCGCCGGCGCCCGCGGCCAGGCGGGCTCGTGGTTCTACGATGCCAGCGCCGGCTACGGGCGTAACAAGATGGATTTCTACGTCCGTCACTCGCTCAACGTTTCGCTTGGTCCGGTGGGGAATCAGACCTCGTTCTATGCCGGCACGCTCGGCGACCGGCAAACCACCGCGAACGTCGATTTCTCCCGCGGCTTCAATATTGGACTGGCGGGACCGATCAACGTAGCCGCCGGCGTTGAATACCGGCGTGAGGGTTATGAGATCACCGCCGGCGAGCCGAATTCCTACATCGACGGAGGCAAACTGAATCAGGCTGGCGGCAAGGCTGCGCCGGGGTCGCAGGTGTTCCCCGGCTTCCGTCCCTCCAACGCCGTCGACACGTCGCGCAACAGCAAAGCGATCTACGTCGACACCGAAGGCGATGTTCTCGCGCAACTTCGCATCGGCGTCGCCGCGCGCCACGAGAACTTCAGCGACTTCGGCGGCACGACGAACGAGAAGCTCACGCTGCGCTACTCACCTGCCAAGCCACTCATTTTCCGCGGCGCCGTCAGCACCGGTTTCCGCGCGCCGTCGCTCGGCCAATCTTGGTTTTCAGCAGCCAGCACGAACTTCATCCGCAGCACCATCACCGGCAACGTCGAGCCGTTCGACGTTCTGACCGCGCCCGTGAGCAGTCCGATTGCGGTGGCGCTCGGAGCGAAGCCGTTGCGCCCGGAGACGTCGCGGAATTACAGCGGCGGCGTGGTCTGGCAGGCACTGTCCAATCTGGAGATGACAGCCGACTTCTTCCACATCGACATCAAGCATCGCATCGTGCTCTCGGGCAACTTTACGCAGGCGCAGGTGCAACCGATTCTTCAGCCGTTCGGCGCAACCGGCGCGCGCTTCTTCACGAATGCCATCGACACGCGGACGAACGGATACGACCTCGTCGTCAATCATCAGCATCCGTTCCTGACGGGCCGGCTCGATCTTTCCGCGGCGTACAGCAATAACAAGACGCAGATCGTCAACATCGCGCCGACGCCCACGCAGCTGACCGGCCTGGGCGCGGTGTTGTTCGACCGCGGCGAGATTCGCCGGACCGAATGCGGCCAGCCGCGCGACAACACGCGTCTCATGGAGAGCTACACGCAGGGTGCCCTGAACTTCACTGCACGTGAGAGCCGCTACGGAGAATTCTGCAGCGCGACCATCAATCCGATCGACGACCAGACGTATTCACCCAAATGGCTCACCGATCTCGAGCTCTCCTACCGTTGGAACAGCTACACGTTCGCCGTCGGCGCCGAGAATCTCTTCGATACGTTCCCCGACAGAAACCTGCGCGCCGGCACTCCGTCGGGCTCCGCGCAGGTAGGCAGCGCGGGCGTGTTTCTCTACCCGATCAACTC
>JAFAOU010000106.1 GCA_019247495.1 Acidobacteriota bacterium | reverse complement strand
TCCAGATCGAAAATCGCCATCCGCATCTGCTCGCGGTTTGCCTCAACCGTCCGTGCCGCCCCTTCTGACTCCACCGTTTCCGTCATGCACAGATGGTAAAGGCCATCGACGTTTTCCACAGCACGCCGATTTCTTCACAAGCTCTGAGCCGCCGGAGGCGTTGGAGCGCGAAGCGCGTAACGCCGCAGGACGGTCGAAGGACCTCCATCCTGATAACGAGGGAAGGGCGGCGGCTTTGCACGAGGCAAGCACTGGGGGGTCCTTCGACCGTCCTACGCGACTCCGGCTTCGCCTCCGTCGCTCCGGCGGCTCAGGATGACAGACGCGCTACGTCGTTTCGAGCGATGCCGCTGCGGGCGGCGCTTGCGCGATGACAATCGGCCGGTTGATGCGCAGATGGCGCGCCGTACACTCCGCGAACCCTTCGCAGCGGATGCAGTAGCGGTCGGAGTGCTCGGGCTTGAAGTCGGCCGGCTCGCAGATGTTGACGCCCGCGACCTTCTCGCGCTCGGCGAGATCGATGAGGCGGTCGATATCCGAATGCGACCCCGTCGACAGCGCTTTCTTGACTGCGGCGACGCGGGTCATATTGCGTGTCGCGGCGGCGACCGCGGCATCGGCAGCATCGAACTGTTGCGGGAGATCGGCCGACGCAATCGCCAGCACGCGCACGCGCTGCGACAAGTAGTACGCAAACCCGGCCGCCGCTCCGGCCAGTGCGGCGAGGTTGGCTTTGCTGCCGAAAAACACGCCGGTCAGCAGCGCCGCCAGCGCCATCCACGCCAGGAAGGTCACGCGGATCGGCAGGATCGTGGAGAGGTAGAAGGTTTGATCGCGGTTCAGCGCGGCGTAGACGAACAGCAGCGTGAAGTTGATGAAGAAAGATCCCATCAACGGAGTGCTGAACCAGGCCGCCACGAGCACAGTGGCCAGCGTCGAGATCAGATAGAAGCGGAGGAAGTTGCCGGTCCCCCACTCCTCTTCGACCGCGAATCCCATCAGCGACAGCAATACGAGATTGAGGAAGAGCGTCAGGATCGGCGGAAACGTGAGGAGACCGACGTGACCGGCCTGCGTGAACTGATACGTGAAGAGCCGCCAGACCTGGCCCGCGGCGACGGCGTTGCGGTCGAAGCCGAACAACCGCGTGAACTTCGCGCCGTCCTGAAACTGCAGCATGAAAAATGCGACGTTCAGGAAAATGAGGATGTACGTCGAGCGCAGATTTTCACCGCGGCTGCGGAACATGACGGTGCGAACGTAGTCTCTGGATTGAATAATTCAACGCCTCCGGCCGGGGATTGAGTACGGATGTGACGTTGCGGGCGTTGAATTCGTTTGCGCCGAATTTTTTCAGTACGATTCACCTTCAACACGCCGGAGGAAACGAACCTATGTACGACGAACAGATCGCTGGTCCGATGCGCAGGGAATTGACGCAGCTCGGATTTGAAGAGACGCGCACGCCGCAGCAGGTGGACGCGGTGCTGCAGGAGAAGAAGGGAACAGTGCTGGTAGTGGTGAATTCGGTATGCGGATGCGCCGCCGGTGTGGCCCGTCCCGCCATCGCCCTCGCGCTCGAGAGCGACGTGAAGCCCGACCGCATGATCACCGTCTTCGCCGGCAACGACCGCGAAGCGACGCAACGCGCCCGCGAGTACTTTGTCGGCTATCGCCCGTCATCCCCCTCGGTCGCGCTCTTCCGCGACGGCGAGCTGGTGAAAATGATCGAGCGCCACCAGATCGAAGGCCGCGCCGCGTACGACATCGCCGCCGAGCTGACTGCCGCGTTTCGTCAGTTTTGCGCGAGCGAAGCCGCGGTTCACTAGTCCAGAGAATCACCACAGAGACACAGAGAACACAGAGATTTCTTTGTGTCCTTTGTGTCTTTGTGGTGAAACGGTTTTCGCGACGATGGCCGGGCTATGGGCTAGGCGCTGGATACTTTCTCTTCCGGATGCGGTTCGCGCAGCGCCGACGCCACGCGATAGAACCGCACACCTTGAATGAGATAGAGGATGGCCAGCACGCCGAGGAAGTAGGGAGCGACGTCAGCCACGCCACGCCGTAGGAAGGCGAGGAGAACGATTGCGACAACGATGGCCGACCAGTTCACGAAGCCGGCCACGACGACGAACGGCTCTTCCACCTTCGACATGATCGCGCCGCGCATCAGCGGCACGTAGCCATTGAACCCTCGCTCGCGAAATGCGATCAGATCCGGGCTGAGCTGGCGGAAGGCGAAGGGAGGGCCGGTGGCTGTCGTGGAGCTTTTCTCCAGCGGCGCGATCGAAACGCCGGCCGCTCCTCCCGCTCGCTCCATGCGGCGAATGAAGATCGGAATGCCGAACCGGAAGTACGACGGCGTCCATCTCCAACTGATGATGATTTCAAGAATCACAGCCGCGCCGACAATGGTGAGAGGGAGAAGCAGAGGATTCATCCGCTAACGTCTCCTCATCACCACGATCGTCTTGTCGTCAGTCGGTTTCGTACCGCGCTCGAATGTGGTCACGGCGTTGAGCACGCGCGACGGGATTTCGTTCGTCACCGCGCCGCTTTGCGACAAAAAGAGTTCGCGCAGCCGCTCGTTGCCGAATTCGACTTCGTCCGGATCGGCGGCTTCGTTGAGGCCGTCGGTGTAGAGGAAGAGCGTCGATCCCGGCGGCAGCTCGATCGTGCCTTCCTTGTACGACGACTCGGGGAGCAATCCGATCGGTCTGCCGGTCGATCCGATTTCGGTGAGCACGTTGCCGGCGATGATGTACGGCGGGTTGTGGCCGGCGTTCACGTAACGCAGCACGCCGGTCGACGGCGTGTAGCGGGCGAAGAAAAACGTCGCGTACTTGCGGCCGCTCGCGCTGCGAAAAATCAGCGCGTTGAGCCGCGCCACGAGGCGGGCCAAATCGTCCTCGATCGGCGCGGCCACGCGCAGCGCCGCTTGCACGCTGGACATGATCAGCGCGGCGGAGACGCCTTTGCCGGAGACGTCGCCGATGGCCAGGCCGAGGTCGTTGTCGGGGAGCTCGAGGAAATCGAAGTAGTCGCCGCCGACCTCGTAGCAGGGAAGACTCAGCGCGCCGAGCTCCACGCCGCGTACATCGACCGGCGCGGACGGCAGCAGGCGGCGTTGAATCTCGCGGCCGAGGGCCAGCTCCTGCTCCATGCGCTGCTTTTCGAGCAGTTCCATGTGCAGCGTCGCATTTTCCATGGCGATGGCCATGTGGTCGGAGATGCCGCTGAGGAACTCCAGGTCGCGCGGCCCGAACGCGCCGTTCGTTTTGTTTAGAAGCTGCAGCACGCCGACGACACGCTCGCCGTGGTTTTTGATCGGGACGCAGAGCATCGACCGCGTCCGGTAGCCGGTCTTCTGATCGAGCGAACGGTCGAAACGCGGATCGTCGTAGGCGTCGTGCAGGATCAGCGGCTCGCCGGTCGCGGCCACGCTGCCGGCCAGACCTTTTCCGATCGGCAGGCGGATCTCCGTCGACAACTCGCCGGCGATCTTCGTCCAGATCTCCTGCTTCGCCTCGTCGACGAAGTAGAGCGTGCCGCGCTCGACGTGCAACTCGTTGCGCGCGACCGTGAGGATCGAGGCGAACAGCGTGTCGGGCTCGATCGACGAGTTGATCAGCTTCGATGCTTCGACGAGCGTGCGCAGCCGCTCCATCTCGTCGCGATCGGCCAGCGTCGAGACGATGCGTCCGACAAGCACGCGATCGCGATCGCTGAACTGCAGGCCGCTGTGAAACGCCGCATCGGTGCGGTCGCTGCGGACGACCGTGCAGTCGACCTCGATCTCCTCGCCGTCCCATGCGAACCGAAGCGTGTGCGGACCAACCATCAGCGGCTCGTCGTGTTCGACGCGCGTGCCGAAGACGCCGATGTCGACGATGCGGACGTCGCGATCGGCCAAGCGGCCGGCAAGCGGCGACGGCAGCAACAGCCGTTCGGCACGGCGGCGATCCTGATCGAGCATGGGCGGATATTATGCGCGGCTTCGCCGGCGCTTTCAGTTCCCGGTTACTACGGTTCGCGCGCGATGCCGGTCGTGTCGGAAACCTCGCCATGTTCGAAGCCTTCGCCGAGCGCGACTACCGGCGTTTCTGGATCGCGCAGTTCATCTCCAACATCGGTTCCTGGATGCAGGGGCTGGCGCAGGGATGGCTCGTCTATCGCCTGACCGACTCGCCGTTCCTCCTCGGCTTCGTCGCCTTCGCCAACTCTGCGCCGTCGCTGCTGTTCATGCTGCCGGCCGGCGTGCTGGCCGATCACCTCGACCGCCTGCGAACGTTTCGCGCGTCACAGATCACACAGGCGCTGTCGGCGCTCCTGATCGCACTTTCGATTTACACCGGCCACATTGGCGTGTGGCAGATCGTGGCGGCATCGCTGATCAGCGGCGTAGCGATTTCGTTCTCGGCGCCCGCATATCAGGCCATGGTGGTCGATCTCCTCGATGACCGCACCCGCCTCTCGAACGCTGTGGCGATGAACTCACTGCAGTTCAATCTGTCGCGCGCGCTCGGACCACTGCTGGCCGGACTGACGTTGCACGCGTGGGGCAGCTTCTGGTGTTTCTTCGTCAACGCGCTCTCCTTCGTGCCGCAGATTTTCGTGCTCGGCCGCTTGCAGAAACGGCAGGTACGCGCGGAGCCGATCGGCGCGATGTCGACGCGGCTCGCCGAGGGGTTGCGTTACGTGCACGGCGATCGCGTGATGAAACTGCTGCTGGCCATCGTCGCGATCATCAGCCTCCTCGGCTATCCGTATGTGACGCTGATGCCGATGGCGGCGCGCCTTCTCTACGCGCACGACGACGCGCGCGGCCTCGGCATCCTGATGGGATCGATCGGCGTCGGCGCGCTCCTCGGCGCGCTCGCGTTGTCCGTTCGGACGCCGCTGAATCTGATGCGGATCATCATCGTTTCACTCGCCGCTTTCGGCCTGGCCCTGGGTGCCAGCGGTCTCACGCACGCGCGTCTGATCGTCGTGCCGTTGCTCGCGATCTGCGGTTGCGCGATGGTCGTCTGCGCCGCGCTCTGCAACACCGCCATCCAGCAACGCGTCCCCGACGCCATGCGCGGCCGCGTGCTGAGCATGTACACCTTCGGCTTCTTCGGCTTCCTTCCGTTCGGCAATCTCCTGGCCGGCGCAATCGCGGAGCACCGCGGGCTGCCGATGACGATGATCGTGCTCGGCGGAGGATTGGTGGCGGCCGCGATCGCGGCGATCATCGTTTCAAGCCACGCGAAGCAGAGCCCCAACCGGCCGTGATGAAAGCCGGAAGCACTGGCCAACCTACGCGCCGGGCCGTGCTCGGCGGACGTCGATCTCGCTGAAGAAGGTGTTGCTCCAATCGTCGTCGCCTTCGGTTTCGAAACAGTCGAAGAGGAGATAACGATAGCGGCCGAGGATGGTGGCGCTGTCGCGGATGCTGACTCCGTACTGGCCGCCGGGCTCACCTTCGCGGGGGCGGGTGTCGACGAATGCGATGAGCTTCCAGCCGGCGGTTGTGGGATCGATCCTGCTGCCGGGGGCTGCGTTGAAATTCGAATCGGTGCCGTCGCTGCCGTAGACCTTGTAGAGCTGCGGGGCGCGCGAGCCGGGGTGCCATGAATAGCTGTTGATCTCGGCGATCGGGGCCGCGTTGCCGAGGTCGATGCGGAAACGGCCGCCCCAGGTGCCGGGGGCGAAGAAGAGATTCGATTGCGGCTCATCCCAGTCGCCCGGGACACGCCCGTCGGTGATCGCGGCGAGGCCGGGGCTGTTGCCGTCGATGCGTCCGGCGATCAGATCGAGTTTCGCCGTGGTCGCCGCGTCGTCGTGCGACGGCGGCGGAACGCGTTCGAAGCGGAATTCCGGCGTCGGGGCGTCGCCCATGTTGCGGTCGACGACGATCGTGACTCCGGCGCGAAGCGGTGCGGCCGCGAGGAAAAGCGCCAACAGGATGTGCTTCATGTGACCTCCGCCGTTCGCGCCGCGCGGTACCGGTCGAGGGCCACGGCGAGAACGATGATGATGCCGATGATGATCTCCTGAACATAATTGGGCCATCCCATCTGCTGGCAGCCGTTGCGGAGCAGCGACATGATCAACGCGCCGATCATCGCGCCGGGGATGCTCCCCTCGCCGCCGCTGAGACTCCCTCCGCCGATGACGACCGCCGCGATGACGTCGAGCTCCACGCCCACCGCGACCGTCGGGTCTCCCTGGCGCAGGCGCGACATCTGCGTCACGCCGGCCAGGCCGAAGAACAATCCAGCCGCGGTGTAGATGGCCACCTTTGCGCGCTCCACATTGATGCCGCAGGCGCGCACGGCCGCTTCGTTCGATCCGATGGCGAAGACGCGGCGGCCGAAGATCGTGTTGCGCAGCATGATCGTCATCGCCGCCGCGAGCAGCACCGTCAGCCAGACGCCGGGCGCGAACACCATCCACGGCCGCGAGGGAAAGGTGACCGCGAGCTCGTTGATCCAGGTCGGCGGCACGTTGACGGTCTGCTGATTGGCGGCGTACTTCGCCACGCCTCGCGCGACGCCGAGCATGCCCAGCGTGGCGATGAACGGGACGACGCGCAGCGTGGTGATGGCCAGGCCGTTGATCGCGCCGATGATGCCGCCGCAGACGACGCCAGCCGCCAGCGCCAGCCACGGTGCGTAGCCGCCACGCAGCGCCAGCGCTGTCACCACGCTGGTCAGCGCGATGACCGCGCCCACCGAGAGATCGATGCCGGCGCTGATGATGATCATGGTCATGCCGATCGCCCCGATCGCCACGATCACGGTTTGCGCGAGCACCACGCGAAGGTTGGTCATCGAGAGGTAGCGCTCGGGCGAGCCGGTGAGGAGCGCGAAGAAGAGCGCCACGCCGATCAGGCCGAGGAGCGGGCCGACAACATGCAGCACGTTTCTTTTCATGCAGCCTTCTCGCTTCCGCCGATTGCGGTCTGCATGACCAGGTCTGGCGTCCACTCCGCTGTCGCCTTCGCCTCGGATAGCCGCCCGCGGCACATCACGGCGATGCGGTCGCAAACGGCGAAGAGGTCCGGAAGGTAGGAACTGACGACGACGATCGCTTTGCCTTCGCGCGCGAGTTGCGCGATCTCCGCGAAGATGTCGGCCTTCGAGCCGACGTCGATGCCGCGAGTCGGCTCGTCGAGCAGGAGGATGTCCGCGTCCTGATGGAGCAACCGTCCGAGCACGACCTTCTGCTGATTCCCGCCGGACAGGCGCATCACCGCACTCCTCGGACCAGCCGCTTTCACCCGCAACCGCCGCATGACTTCCTCGGCCTGCGCATTCTGCCGCCGCAGGTCGATCCATCCGGCGCGCGCGCACGTCCTGAGCCGGCTCATGGTGACGTTGTCGGCGACGGAGAGTTGCAGCGCCAACCCTTCGCCTTTGCGGTCTTCGCTCAGATATCCGATCGTCCCTCGCCGGGAGACTTCGCCGCCGCTGGTACGCAACAAACCGAAAATGGCGCGAATCAGCTCGCTGCGACCGGAGCCGATCAGCCCCGCGATTCCGAGGATCTCGCCGCGGCGGAGATCGAAGGTCGCGGAATGGACGCGATGAGGAGCGGCGAGGTTGCGAACGGAGAGGAGCACGTCCTCACTGACGGCGGGTATCTGCTCGCGCTCGATGGTCTCCATGCTGCGGGCCACCATCGCCGCGATCAGCTCCTCGTTGCTCACCGCGGCCAGCGCGCCGGCGCTGACGCTGCGGCCGTCGCGGAGCACGGTGTAGCGCTCCGCAATCTCGCGCAGCTCTTCCAGAAAGTGGCTGATGTAGATGACCGCGACGCCGCGCTCGCGCAGTTTGCCGATGAGGCGGAAGAGGCGCTCGACGTCCCCGCGCTGCAGGCTGCTGGTCGGCTCGTCCATCAGCAGGACGCGCGCGTCGAAAGCCAACGCGCGGCAGATCTCGACCACCTGCTGATCGGCGAGCGGAAGATCTCCGGCGCGGCGCGCGGGGTCGACTTCGCCACGGCCGAATTCGTCGAGCAGTCGCGTCGCTCGCGTATGCATCTCACGCCGCGAAGGCTCGATGCCGAGGAAAATGTTCTCGGCGACGGACAGGTGCGGACAGAGCGCGAGTTCCTGGTGGATGTGCGCGATGCCGTAGCGGCGCGCGTCTGCCGGGCGGGCCGGCGCGTACGGAACATCGTCGAGGAACATCGCGCCGTCGTCCGGCGCGAACGTGCCGGAGAGGATGTTCATCAGAGTGCTCTTGCCGGCGCCGTTCTCGCCGATCAGCGCGTGCACTTCGCCGCCGCTCACGTCGAAGTCGACGCCGTCCAGTGCCGCCGTCGCGCCGAAGCGTTTACGGATGCCGCGAAGTCGAAGCTGCGTCACTTCAGATATTGCTCGATCGGCGGATGGAGCAGCTGTTTCGATTCCGCCGAGTCCAGATTCGCCGGCGTGATCAGCGTAACTCCGGTATCGACGCGTTTCTCCACAGGTTTGCCGAGGAGATGCGCGACCAGAGTCTTGACGCCGAGCTCTCCCATGCGAAACGGGTTCTGGACCACGACGCCGTGCAGTTTTCCGTCGCGCATGGCCTGCACGAAGATGTCGCTGGCGTCGAAGCCGAGGAAGCGGATCTTGCCCGCTTTCCCGGCGTCTTCGAGCGCCAGCAGCGCGCCGGCGGTCGACGATTCATTCGGCGTGAAGAGGCCGTCGATTTCGTTTCCGTAGCGGTTGAGCAGATTCTCGGCCGCGGACTTCGCGGTGTCGCGCGTCGCGCCGGCGTATTGATTCGAAGAGATCAGCGTGATTCCGGGGAACGTCTTGATCTTCTCTTCGAAGCCTTTCTCGCGCTGCTCGGTGCTGAAGACGCCTTCCTGGTAGCGCAGCAACAACACCTTCCCCTTTCCCCCAAGCAGCCGGTTCATCTCCTCGGCCGCCAACTCGCCGCCGTGAAAGTTGTTGCTGGCGACGAAGCTGATCGGATCCTGCGATTCAAGCGCCGAGTCGATGACCACCGTGGGAATGCCGGCGCGCGTCGCCTCTTCGATGGGACGGACCAGCGCGTTCTTGTCGAACGGAGCGAGGACGATGCCGCTTACGTGCTGCGTAGTGAATCCTTCCACGACCTGCACCTGTTGCTCGCGGTCGTCTTCGCGCATCGGTCCCTTCCAGATCACGTTGACTTGGACGCCGTCCTTCGCCTCATCGCCGGCAGCCTTCATCGCGCCGGCGTGGATGCTTTTCCAGAACTCGTGCGTGGAGCCCTGCGGGATGACGGCGATGGTGAACGATTTCGATGCGGCGGCGGTTTCGTGCTTCTGCTGACAGCCGGCGACAGCGAGGCAGAGCGCGGCCGCGAAAATCCAGCGATTTCTCATGGCAACGTATCGTACAGCGAGCGGACAGTTACTTCTTTTTGCACCACAAAGACACAAAGAACACAAAGAGATCTTCTTTGTGTCCTTTGTGTCTTCGTGGTGAAAAAGCTTTCGTTCATGGCAACGCGTCGCCCAGCGGCTGCGCGGGAACGAGTGGCGCGCCCTCCTCGGAGACGGTCATGGCCATGATGCGGAGATGATCGTCATCCGGAAGAGTGACGCTGCGCGCGCCGGGCGGGAGCTGCAATGCGTACGCGAAGAGATACGAGTATGCGTACGGCTCGTTCGCGCCTTCCGCGCTGTGGCGATGGGAAGCGAACCATGCCACCGGCGCGGCTTTGATGAAGCCGGGCGTGAGGCCGCTGAAGTCGAGCGAGACGCGGCGACGCAGCGGTGCGCCGGGCGGCGCATCGGCACGCGGCGGAACGTCCTCTTCCTTGCGCGTCCAGATGCGGTTGTCCCATTGCCCGACGTAACCGCTCCATTGTTGGATGGTGATCGATTGTCCGGCTAACGTCGTCTGGCGATCGCGGTCGGTTGATGCGGCAAGGATGTAGAGCCGGCGTCCGGGCGGCAAAGCGATCGTCTGACCATGCGGAACGAGCGCTTCGTTTCCGAGCTTGAAGTGGATGCCGGCGAAGGCGACGTCCTCCGGCAGCATCTCGGCCGGGAGAGCGAAGCCGTTGTCGTCAAAACCGGGAGAGGACTTCGCGCCGTCCAGGCTGGCCACCTTGCGGTCCAATGGAAGCCGCACGGTCTGATACTTCGGCATCCGCTGCGGCGTGTGCGGCGGTGCCAGGCGCACGGCAAACGTCCGGATCGCGTATGGACCCAGGGTGCTGACGAGATCTCCGTGCAATGTCTTCGCCTTGCCGATCGTCAACTCCTGCCCGTTCAGCTCGCGCGCGGCGGTGACCGGCGACGCGAAGTGAATCTTCACGTTGTCAGCGCGTTTGTCGTCGAGCGATACGACACGCACAACGACGTCGTCGCTGTCCTCCGCTTTCTTGAGCGCCAGAACGCGCACGCGAGGTTTGTTGATCGACAGCAGCGAGAATTGCTTGCCGAGCGCGCCCGGATGCTTCGGCGCCTGGAATGCAATCAGCGGTTGGTTGAGCCGCTGCGCCTGCCAGTCGGTCTGCTCCTTCCGCCAGTCGCCGGCGTGGCTGGCCAGACCGTAGACGAAGCGATGACGGCCCCAATCCTGCGTGGCCTGATCGCTGTACGAACGGCCGTTGCCGTCGCCCAGTCCTGGCGTGTAGACGAGCGTGAGGCGGAGCGTGTTGTCGTCCGGCTTGTCCGATCCGTACTTGCAGTCGGAGAGGATCGTCACGCCGTACGTGCCGCCGCGATCGGTGAGATCGAACCACTGGTGCGATGGCACCTCGTATTTTTTCGGATCGTTGTTGCCGCGCTCGATCGTTCCGACGTCCCAGTTATAGGTCGCCCGCGGATTCGACGCGGTCAGCAGAAATGTTGCTTTCAACGCCGCCGCGGGTGTCTTCCAGTCGATCGTGTTATCGATCTCGATGCGATTGCCGGCGTCGCCTGCGGCGAGTCGGACGGTTTGCGCGAATCGCGATCCTTCCGTCTCGCGCGTGATCCGCACGGCCACGCGCGCGGGACCCGATTCGACGACCTCGATCTCCGCCGGACCGCTGACATACGCGCGCGGCGGCTTCTGCTGATCGGCCCAATCCATGTTCCACGCGGGCCAGTCGTGCGGCTTTTCGGTCTGCAGCGCGAGACGAATCGGCGCGGCGAGAATCTCCTTGCCGAGGCGCTTGTCGACGATGCTGTCGATGTCGCCGGCGTTGTCGATGTGGATGCGATAGCGCGCGTTCTCCAGGCTCGACCTGGTGACCGTCAGTGTTGAGGTCTTCGCCGCCGTCGCCGGCCGAACGTGGTAAACGGCGTAACCAACCGAGGGGACGCGCGCGAGGAAGAGGAGCTTGTCGCCATCCAACTGCGCAGGCGTGTCGTTGCCGTCCGGTCCCACCACGCGTACGTTTTTCGCGTGTCCGGGAAGCGTCGCTTCAACGATGTCCTGACGCGCGATGTTGAGCGGGTTGTAGACGACCAGCGCAACTCCTTCGCCGCTGGTGTCGAGCGACGACGCCACCGCCTCGGCCGCGCTGGTCAGCACAGCGGCGAACTGATTCATGGCCAGCACGTCGTCGTTCCAGGTGAATTCGTAGGCTTTGGGTGTGGCGGTGCCGGCCTGGTTGTCGTGAAACTGGCCGCCCATGACCAGAGTCCAGGCGTCATTCAGCCGCGCCAGCGGATAGGCGCGTCCGCCGAGCCACATCGCCGCAACGGACGCGCGCTCCGCGGCGTCGGCCAGCAGTTCGTTCTTGCGATTCCATCGCTTGTGATACGCCTGCGACGTCAGCGATCCCGCCGAGTGCTCGATTAGTTCCAGATCGCCGCGGTATCGCGGCAACCCTTTCTCATCTTTGATATTGAGAAACATCTCCTCCGCAGTCGACGAGATGACGTGCAGCGCACCGCCGCCGGCAACGATCGACTCGAGCAGCTTGACGGAGTTCTCGCGCGGCGCGCCGCCGACGTCGCCAGTGCCGTAGTAGTGATAGTCCGTATAGATCCCGCTCACCTCGCCGTTGCGCTGCACGCGCGCCGGCCAGTCGACGAAGTTGCGCGCATTCGGCGGCGGCTCGCTGCGGCTGACGTCGTACCAGAGATCGCCGCTGTAGTTGCCGGGATTGAATGCGGCGATGATGCCGCGCTCGTCCGGCCCTTCCCATACGCCGACGTTGAACGGGATGCCCTCCGGCGTCCTCTCCGGCGACTCCGGACCGCCGGCGTTCGTCGCAGAATGCCACGTCAGCTTCTGCGTGGAGAATCCGCGCAGTCCCATGTGAGCGAGGATGCTGGGGAGCGAGGCCGGAAATCCGAAACAGTCGGGGAGCATGTATTCGGCGCTGGTGTGGCCGAACTCGCGCCGGAACAAATGCGTGCCGTAGAGGATCTGCCGCACGATCGATTCCGCCGACGGCGAGTTCACGTCGCCCTCTTCCATGGCCGAGCCGGACGGAAACCATCGGCCCGCGGCGACGTACTGCTTCACCTTCGCGTAGTCGGCCGGGTAGTACTCCTTCATCATCCGATAGCGATTGGCACCGCTGAAGTTGAAGATGTAGTGCGGATACTTTTCGAACAGCGCGAAGTTGTCGCGCATGGTTCGAGGAATGAATTCACCGATGGTGCGCGGATACTCCCATCGCCATTGCGTATCGAGATGCGCATAGCCGACGACGTAAAGCGCCGGCTGTTTCGTCAGGTCAGTTGGCTCCGCGGCGAAAACAGCGGCGCAGAAAAAAAGCAGGGCACACGCCAGGAAACGTCGTCTCACGGATCCCTCCGGCGCGATGCTATCGCGGACACAAGGCTTGTTCTAATCTGCGGAACGATGAAGAAAACCCTCGTAGCCGTAGCGCTGATCGCCCTCGTGGTCTGGGTCATCTCCTGGTTCCGCGTCCCGGAAGCCGTCACCGCCTCGGCCGCGCGGCCCTGGCCGGGAGGAGGATCGCTCGACTCCGTCGCCAATCGGTTCCCGCAGTCGCAGGCGAACAGCGCGTCCATAAAGCTGATGACGCTCGCCAACGCGCTACCGAAGAACGAAGCCGCGGACGAATTCGTGCGGCGCGAGATCGCGCGGGGCGAGCTCACCATCGGCGGGTCGCCGGCGCTCCCCGACGTCTCCGCGATCCGCGAGCTGCTGCTGCGCGAGCAGGTGGTCTGGGAGCGCCGCGAGGGGATCGGCGGCGGCAACGACTCGAACGCGGACCGGACGACGCAGCTCACGGTGGCCAGGGCCCTCATCGCGAGCGCGCTCGTAAAAGCGCGCGCAAACGATCCGACGGCATGGGAGGAGCTGCACGCCGTGTGGAACCTTGCGCTCTCGCTGGACAGGCATCCGCAGATGATGGTGCAGACCGCCGCGCTGTCGATGGCGCGCATGATCAATGCCGTCGCCTGGAAAATGCCGCTGCCCGCCCCCGCATGGCTCACCGATCTGCAGCAGCGTGACAGCCTGCGGCCACTGCTCGAGGCCTTTCAGCATCAGACGGCGTCGTATGCCCAAGACGGTTTGCGGATCTTTCCGACGAAGATGCTCGCCGACTCCGTCGATCGCGACCGCGGAATCGCTGAAGCGCTGGCCAACGAGACCCGCTGCGACGTGAACGCCGGCTCAAACGAGCTTGGAGTCGACGTGTCCACCGTGTGGCGCCGCGCCTTCCGCTACCGCGCCGAACGCGAAGCGACATCGAACGCGCTGCGCGCCCGCGAGGGAAAGCCGATCGAACCAACCTCGCGCTGCAGTGACGGCGCATGGACCTTCGACGGCACGACGCTGCGGTTCACCCACGAGATCGCAACCGCCGCGCCCGACAGGCCGATGCCGCTGGTGCTGCGGGTCAAGCCGTAGCAGCGGAAGCGGTTCGTACGATAATGCGCGTTCACGTTTGAAACCGAAGGAGTACCGCGATGATCTCTAGCAAACGATTGACGGCCTTTTCGCTCGTAGTCTTCTTGATTCTCCTCGGTTCGGCGTTCGCCAGCGCGCAACAACCGCAGGCGCAATACAAACCGCTCTATCCCAGCCAGAAAGCCAGCGTCATGCAGACGATCGGCGTCACCGACGTCACGATTACCTACTATCGTCCTGCGATCAAAGGCCGCACGATTTTTGCCGATGCTCCTCCCTCGATGGAGTCGCGCGCAAAGGGCGACGCCACCCTCGACAATCAGAACGAGCGAAAGCCCGGCGAGCCGATCGTTCCGTACAACCACGTCTGGCGCGCCGGCGCGAATGACGCGACGGTGTTTCAGGTCACCGACGATGTCCTGATCAACGGTCAGCCTCTGAAAGCCGGCACGTACAGCCTGTCGGCGATCCCCGGCAAAGACGAGTGGACCATCATCTTCAATAACGATTATGGACAGTGGGGCGCGTTCTCCTACGACTCGAAAAAGGACGCGCTCCGCGTAAAGGCGAAGCCGAAAGCGGTCCAGGAGAGCCAGGAGTTGCTGGCGTACAACTTCGACCCGGTCACGGCGAATACGGCTACGGTCAATCTGCGCTGGGAGAAGGTGAGCGTGCCGTTCACCGTCGAAGTGAAAGACGTGAAGGCGGTGTGGCGCGCGAGGACCGACGCCCTGATCGCCGCAAATCCAGCGAACGAAGTCTTCCCGCTCCAGGCGGCCAACACATTCGCCGCCGACAAAAATTGGGACGAAGCGCTGAAGTACGTCGAGCAGTCGCTCAAAACCAAGCCGACGTTTCGAGGTCTCTCCGCCAAAGCCACCATCCTGCACAACGCCGGCAGGAACGAAGAAGCGCTTGCCGCCGCCGATCAGGCCATCGCCAAAGGGAAAGCCGACAGCGTCGACACGACTGCCTTCGAGAAGCGCGTAGCCGGGTGGAAGAGCGGGACGTAGAACGCGAGAGGAATGGAGCCCACGAATATGACCCCGAAGAACACGATCTGTCTCTGGTACGACAAAGACGCCGCCGAGGCCGCGCACTTCTACGCCGCGACCTTTCCGAATAGTGAAGTGACCGCTGTCCACAGTGCGCCCGGTGACTATCCGGACGGCAAGAAGGGCGATGTACTGACCGTGGAGTTCACGGTTCTGGGCATTCCCTGTATCGGTCTCAACGGCGGCCCTATGTTCAAGCACAGCGAGGCCTTTTCGTTCCAGATTGCGACGGACGATCA
>JAFAOU010000101.1 GCA_019247495.1 Acidobacteriota bacterium | reverse complement strand
AATCCCGATGAAGTCGTCGCGGTGGGCGCCGCGGTGCAGGCCGGCATCCTGCGCGGCGACATCAAGGACATGATCCTGCTCGACGTGACGCCGCTGTCGCTCGGCGTCGAGACGCACGGCGGAGTCTTCACGAAAGTAATCGAGCGCAATGCGACGATCCCTACCAAGAACTCGCTCATCTTCACGACCGTCGCCGATCAGCAGAACAAGGTGACGGTGCACGTGCTGCAAGGCGAGCGCGAATTCGCGCGCGACAACAAGTCGCTCGGCAAGTTCGACCTCGTCGGCATTCCGCCGGCGCCGCGCGGCGTACCGCAAATCGAAGTGACGTTCTCGATCGATTCGAACGGGATCGTCAGCGTCACCGCGCGCGATCAGGCCACCGGACAATCGACCGGCGTGCAGATCAATCCGGCCGGTGGCCTGTCGCAGGACGAGATCGACCGCCTCGTCAACGAAGCCGCCGAGCACTCGCGCATCGACGCCACGCGCCGCGAAACGCGCATGCTGCAGAACAAGCTCGAAGGGATGATCTACACGAACGACAAGGTCTTCCGCGAGTTCGGCAAAATGCTGAGTGAGGAGGATCGAAGCAAGGTCCAGCAGTGCATTGCAAAAGCAAAAGAATCGGCGACGTCCGAGGAGAAGCAGCGCCTCAACGACGCCATCTTCGAGCTACAGACGGCGTCGCGCATCCTCACGAGCGTGATGCTCTACAACCCCCTGAAAATGAACGTACCGGGCGACGCCCCGTAAAACTGACGAATGGCTACGACTGAAAAACGCGATTACTACGAAGTGCTCGGCCTGGCCCGCGAGGCCAGCGTCGACGACATCAAGAAGGCCTACCGCCGCCTGGCGGTCAAGTATCACCCCGACAAGAATCCGGGCGATGCCGATGCCGAGGAGAAGTTCAAGGAAGCCGCGGAAGCGTATGGCGTGCTCTCCGATGATGAGAAACGCGCGCGTTACGACCGCTTCGGCCATCAGGCCGGAGGCAGCGGCGGTTTCGATCCCAATCAGTTCGCCGACTTCGGCGACATCCTGGGCGACCTTTTCGGCTTCGGCGATTTCTTCGG
Source organism: Acidobacteriota bacterium (assembly GCA_019247495.1). Classification (GTDB taxonomy): domain Bacteria; phylum Acidobacteriota; class Thermoanaerobaculia; order Gp7-AA8; family Gp7-AA8; genus JADGNZ01. The sequence continues at coordinate 2,023 of JAFAOU010000101.1, read as the reverse complement.
CACCGGCAAACGCCGCTCCGCACGTGCCGCGCGCGGCAACGACCTTCGCTACGACCTGACGCTCGAATTTGAGGAAGCAGTCTTCGGCAAGGACATCACCATCGACGTCCCGCGCGTGGCCACGTGCGAAACCTGCAAAGGCAGCGGCGCGAAACCGGGCACGCAGCCCGTGACCTGCAGCGGCTGCGCCGGCCGCGGCCAAGTCCGCTACTCGCAGGGCTTCTTTGCGGTTGCCCGCACCTGTCCGCAATGCGGCGGCGCCGGAAAAGTCATCAAGGATCCGTGCGCGAACTGCGACGGCGCCGGGCGCGTTCGCGAAGAGAAAACGATCTCCGTGAAAGTGCCCGCCGGCGTCGACGACGGTTCACGACTGCGCGTCGCCGCCGAAGGCGAAGCCGGTTTCAACGGCGGCCCTCCCGGGGATCTCTACGTTTTCATTTCTGTCCACGAGCACGCAAAGTTCACGCGTCGCGACTACGACATCCACTCCGAACAGACGATCACCTTCACGCAAGCCGCCCTCGGCGCCGAAGTGCAAACCGACACGATCGACGGTCCCGAGTCGCTGCGCATCCCGCCCGGCACACAACCAAGCCAGGTCTTCCGCCTCCGCGGCAAAGGCGTCCAGTTCCTCCAGGGCCCGGGGCGCGGCGACCAATACGTTCACGTGACCGTCCGCATCCCCACAACCCTCGACGACACCCAACGCGAGTTGTTGACGCGCTACGCCGAAGCCGAAGGCGAGACGCCGCTACAGGACAAGGGAGTGTTCGGCAAGGTGAAGGACTTTTTCACGGCACCGTGAACGTATACTAGTCAGCATGACTAGAACTCGCCAGAACGCCGCACGTGCCGCCACGCTCCCAGGACACTGGGCACTTCAAGATGCGAAAGCTCGCTTCAGCGAAGTTGTCCGCAAAGCAAAGACTGAAGGACCACAGCAAATCACGGTGCATGGCCGTGAAGAGGTAGTTGTTGTCTCCGTTGAGGAGTATCGACGAATCAAAGGTCAACCGACGGGGCAGGTCCTCATCGACTTGATGCAGAACTCGCCCTTGGGCGACATCGAGTTCGACCGCGTCCGCACGCCGGCCCGTACTCGCCGGGTGAAGCTGTGAATGGCTGGCTCCTCGATACAAACGTCCTTTCAGAGCTACGACGCGCGAAACCCAACGCGAGCGTTACCCGATTCGTATCGACTCGACCATTCGCTCGCCTTTACGTCAGCGTCGTCACTCTTGCCGAAATTCGTTTTGGCATCGAGGTCGCGGCGGACATAAGGCTGCGAATGGAGGTGGCGGCGTGGCTCGCACACCAAGTGCGCCCTATGTTCGAGAATCGCGTTCTCGACATCACTGAAGACATCGTCCTGACTTGGCGGCTACTCGTGGAGAAAGGCCGGAAGATCGGACACACGTACTCGCAGGAGGACCTCATGATCGCCGCGACCGCTCGACATCATGGGCTGACGATCGTCTCGCGCGATACGCGCGAGTACGAAAGGGCCGAAGTGCCGGTAGTGAATCCGTGGATGTCGTGACGGCCGCGGACACGCTGCGCCGCGAGTTACAGCTAGAATGCGCGGCCTGTGGCGGACCTGACGTTTTCTCAATGGCGCCCGCATCCGTGGCATGGGCTGAGCGCGGGTGCTGATGCGCCGCGCGTCGTCAACGCGTATATCGAGATCACGCCGTTCGATCTGATCAAGTACGAAGTCGACAAAGCGTCGGGATATTTGCGCGTCGATCGTCCGCAGCGAACGTCGTCGCAGCCGCCGGCGCTGTACGGCTTCATCCCGCGAACGTATTGCGGTCCGCGCGTCGCGGCGCTGACGCCGGTGACCAAGCGCGGCGACGGCGATCCGCTCGACATCTGCGTTCTCAGCGAGCGGCCGATTGCGAAGTCCGAGATTCTTCTTTCCGCGCGCGTCATCGGCGGATTGCAACTCGTCGATCGTGACGAAGCGGACGACAAGATCATCGCCGTGCTGCAGGGCGATTACGTCTGGGGCGAGGCACAGGAT
>JAFAOU010000065.1 GCA_019247495.1 Acidobacteriota bacterium | reverse complement strand
CCTCCGGCGGCTCAGGATGACAGGCATGCGCATCAGATTACCGCGACGTGATGGACTTAACGTTGTCGAAACGGTTGCGATCGATGCGGGTGATGTAGGGATCGATGGCGGCGTACGACGGCTGTCTGTCGACGATGACAGTGATCGCATTTGCGCCGTTGTGGAGCGGATGCGCGGCGAGATGGAGGATGTCGTTCGCGACCGCGTCGTCGGGATCGGTGGCGAAGATGCCGAGCTCGATCGACTCGTTAACCGGCAATTCGCGTTCGTCGCCGCGCGATTTGTGCACGTTCATCTGCATCGTTACTTCGAAACGGCCGTCGCGGAGGCGGCGTGAGCTCGCCGAGGTGAGCGTCAGGTCGTAGAGGATGATGTCGCGCGTCCATTCATTGACGAGTGCACGATTTTCGAGCGGGGTCACACCTTCGATGGCATGCAGCAGGTCATCGATCTTCGGCTGATGCGCGGAACCGCTTTGCGCGGCAACGAACGTGCGCAGCGCGCGGTTGAGTGTGTCTTCGCCGAGGAGCTCTTTGAGCGCGTTCATGACGACCGCGCCTTTGCCGTAGTAGAGGTAGGCCTGATCGGTGGCGCGCGTCAGCGGCACTTCCGTTTTCTCGTCGGCGGCGCGGCGGGCGAGGTAGCGATCGAGCTCGAACTGCAGCGAGCGGCGGACCTGGGCGCGGCCGTAGCGTTTGTCGAGGACGAGCAGCTCGGAGTAGCGCGGCAGCGATTCGATGATCGTGCTGGCGCCGGGGATGACGGGCGGCGTGATGGAGTGACCCCACCACTGATGCGCAACTTCGTGTGCGGTGCGGCGCGTTACGAGATCGATCTGCGACGGGTCGCGCGCATCGATGAGAAACGCGCGACCCTCGCTGAGGAAGACCAGGCCGGGCATGGCCAGTCCGCCGAACTTCGCGTACGCGGGAGCTTCGGCGATGCGCAGTTGCGATTGCGGATACGGACCGAAGGCGTTTTCGAAAATGCGTATCGACGCGGCGGCCGCTGTGAGAATCCGATCGACGTTGTAGCGATGCGCGGGATCGTAATAGACCTCAATCTGCGTCTTGCCTGCGGCCGCGCGTGCGACGTCGTAGCGCGCCGAGGCGAAGATCAGGTTGTTGTGGATCGGCGCATCGCTGCGGTAGTGGAAGTAGCGGCGATTGTTCGCGGTCCAGTCCTTGATCAACCTTCCGGGAGCGAGGGCGATTTGATCAGGCATCGTTGAAAGCGTCACGTCGGCGTTCGTCCATTCGGCGCCGAGGTCCTCGATGTCGGTCTCCTCGCCGGTGGATGGAGGGAGTCCTCGTTTTTTACGGTCGATCGGATCGCTGATCTCGTAGCCGGCGCGATAGCCGAGGATTGGGAAGCAGCGCGCGGGCGTGATGAAGGAGCCGTTGGCGACGATCGATGTATCTGCCGCCGTTGCAGTGAAGCCGCGATGGTCGTAGGTGAGATCGAACTGCAACGTCGTCTGTTCGCGCGGTTGCAGCGGATGCTCGAATTGGACGTTGTACGTCGCGAATCGCTCGTTGCGGGCGATCTTGGCCGAGGGCAGTGCGAGTTTGCTTACGCGCGCATCGCGAGGGACGGAGATGAGCACGTTGGTGATCGCCGCCGCGCCGTCGTTGACGAGATCGTAGTGGCCGGCGACGTGGTAGCGGCGTTCGTTCGGGTAGAGCGCGACATCGGCAACGATCGCGGCGATGTGCGGACGTGGCATCGCGGCGGCGGCTCGATAGGTGCGTTCGTAATCGGCGCTCCAATCGAGCGACGAGGCGGCCGGCGTCCACCGATTGAGGATGTTCGTGTTGTAGAAAATGAACGCGGCGATGGCGATCACGATCGTGACTAGGATCGCAGCGAATCGTTTGTCTGCGTTTTTCGCAATCGCGCGGAACACACTCGTGCCGCCCGGCCGGCGCCAGAGTGCGGACGCGGCGAGTAGGAAGAGCAATCCGATCGTCGTCCACAGCGCCATGAACCAGAGGAATGGCGTGATTGAGGGGCCGAAGCCGTTCATCTCGCTGTATTGCAGCGGCGGCGCGGCGGCGAAGGTCAGCAGCGGATGTTCGATGCCGAGGGCGCTTCCGGCCTGGATGGGCACTCCGGCCACCAGCACGGCGAAGAGGCCGAAATACTTCGAAGGGCTCAGCGTCTGGATCAGCACCGCGGCCATCGCGAAAATCATTAGCGGGATGGCGAGGATGGCCGCGGATACGAGCAGCAGCGCGGGATGGAACGCGTGGAAGCCGCGACTGAGTTGGATGATCACTCCGACGCCGAGGCCGGTGGCGATCAGGACGCCGATCATTGCGGAGAGCGCGAGCCATTTCGAGAGGACGAAGACCGCGTTCGATGCCGGCGTGGCGTTGATGATTTCGGCCATTCCGACGCTGCGCTCGCGCCACACCAGCTCCGCGCTGTAATAAATGATGATGACCGTGGCCACGAGTCCGAGCGGCTGGCGCAGCGTGCCGAGGATGAGCGAGGTGGTGGGGTAGAACGCGGCGCCGTATTCGCCGCCGGCGACGTCGGCGAGGATTTCCATCGCTGCGAGGCCGGCCCAAAGGAGCGTGAGAAGAATGAAGGGGATGCTGCGCAGGACGGAACGAAGTTCGATCCGGATGGCGACGAGGAGCCTCCCTTGAGACCGCGGGCGTCCCGCCCGCATGTTCATCTCGCGCCGAGTCTGCAGCGGGCGGGACGCCCGCGCTCCCAGGCTGTCATCCGCCGCTTCGATCTTCGACTTCGCAATCACTCGAAAGGAGAAGCGTTTGTAGACGACGAACCAGACGATCGCTGCGAACGCGAGCCACACGATCCGATTGATCAGAAAGTTTCCGGTCAGCGAGATCAGGCGCGTGTTGCGGAGGGCCGGCGTCCAGTAGCGAGTCTGTTCGAAGAACGCCGACAGGCCGAATGGATCGAGCAGCGAGGCGCCGGCGGCATTGCTCGCGCCATTCGCCGATCCTGCCATCAGCGGGGAGTTCGTGAACGCGGCGGCGGCGAAGTAGAAGACGTAGATCGCCACCGCGCCGACGACGCTGGCCAGCACACTCCGCGTTAGCGTTGCGATGCCGAAGAGGACGGCGCCGGCGACGAGCATGCCGGGCAGCACGAGCACGAGCAGCGTCCAGAGGTAGGGGAGGATCGAGAACGCTCCGACGCGCGAGGTGTCGTGCAGCGGCAGCAGCGCTGCCAGCATCATCCCCATGGCCGTCGCGCTGAACACCGTGAACACGGCCAGGAACGAGCCGGCGAAACGGCCGAAGAGGTACGGGAACTTTTCGACCGAGGTGGAGAAAACGATCTCTTCGAAATGATGCTCGCGGTCGCGCACCACCGAGTTCGCGCAGAAGATGGCGGTGGCGAAGACGGCTGCGAGCGACACCATCCCGAGCGATTGGGCGATGTCGTATGGCGAGTTGATGTGAACGTTGGCCGGACCGAATCCGGTTGCGGTCAGCGCGAAGCCGAAGCCGGCGAAGAAGAGCGCTGCGGCGATGAACGAAACCTGCCGCGTGTGATAGCGCCACTCGAATCGGATGACGTCCTTCAGCACGCGCTGTCTCGCAGCACGGAAAAGTAGACGTCTTCGAGATCGGGCGCGACCAGCTCGCAGCCCGCGTCAGGCGGCGCGTCGGCGAGCATGTGTACACGCGTCTCGCCGCCGAAGAGATGCGTGGAAATGACGGTGTGTGTCGATCGATACTCCGGAATGGCCTGCTTCGGCACGCTCTTGCGCCACACGCGTCCGTTGAGGCTCGCGATCAGCTCCGACGGCTTGCCTTCGATGAGCACGCGCCCGCCGGCAAGCACCGCCATGCGCAGACAGAGGTCGCTCACATCCTCAACGATGTGCGTGGAGAGGATGACGACGATGTTCTCCCCGATCTCGCTCAGCAGGTTATGAAACCGATTCCGCTCCTCGGGGTCCAACCCCGCGGTCGGCTCGTCGACGATGACGAGTTTCGGATCGCCGAGCAGCGCCTGCGCGATGCCGAAACGCTGACGCATCCCGCCGGAGAAGGTGCTGACCGCGCGCTTGCGAACGTCCCAGAGGTTGGTGAGGCGGAGCAGCGAGTCGATCTGATCCTTCCGATCGGCGACACCTTTCAGGATGGCGAGGTAGTCGAGCAACTCGATCGCCGGGATGCGCGGATAAACACCGAATGTCTGCGGCAGGTATCCAAGTTTTCCGCGCAGCAGCCGCGGATCGGCGCTGACATTTTCGCCGTCGAAGGTGATCGTCCCGGAGTCAGCCTCCTGCAGTGTGGCGATCGTGCGCATGAGCGTCGACTTGCCGGCGCCGTTCGGGCCGAGAAGTCCGAAGAGCCCGCGATCGATGTTGAGGGTGACGTCATTCAGCGCGCGAACGCCGTTGGGGTAGGTCTTGGAGAGATGGGAGATGGCCAGCATGAAAGTTATCTGTACGCGGGTTCATCGTTGCGGTTTCAGCGAATGAGAGGACGGTTTCACGCGGTGCGCGCGGAGAGCCGGAGAAAACCCCGCTTCTCTCCGCCTCTCCGCGAACTCCGCGTGAAACCGTTCCCTATTGACAGAGGAGGGTCAATACAATCACCCGATGCGCAAGTTTGTTTTCCTCCTCACCTTCCTCCTCGCCGCTACCGCGTCCGCTGCAACATTCGACGAGACCTTTCTCGATCGCACGATGCGCGTGAATTACTTTCACACCGGCAATCATGGCGAGGAGTTGATCGCGATCGATTCGGTCGTTTCGGATGGCCCCTGGCCCGGCAGCCGGACTCGCCTCATCGATACGCTCAACCTCGGCAACTACTACTTCGAGGTCGTCGATCGCGATACGAATCAGGCGGTTTACTCGCGCGGATTCGCGTCCGTGTTCGGCGAGTGGCAGACGACGGATGAGGCGAAGGAGCGCGCCGGGACGTTTGCGGAGTCGGTGCGGTTTCCGTGGCCGAAGAAGCCGGTGCAACTCGTGATCAAGAAGCGCGACGCGAACGGCGCGTTTCAGCAGCTCTGGTCGACGCTGATCGATCCATCGTCGCGATTCGTGAATCCGTCGGAGCGGAAGCCGGCCGGACGCGTTTGGAACGTGATCGAGAACGGCGCGCCGTCGGAGAAGGTCGATCTGCTCGTCATCGGCGAGGGCTACGCGGAGAGCGAGCTGCCGAAGTTTCACAAGGACGTCGAGCGCATGGTGGGCAAACTGTTTTCGACGGAACCGTTCAAGAGCCGGCGCAAGGATTTCAATGTCCGGGCGCTCGATCTCGCGGAGCCGGCCAGCGGCGTTCATCGTCCGCGCACGAACGACAATCGGCGCACGATGACCGGCGTGCAATACAACATCTTCGATTCGGAGCGTTATGTGCTGACGCTCGACGATCACCGCATGCGCGATGTGGCGTCGTCCGCGCCGTACGATTTCCTCGAAATCCTCGTCAATGAAAAGCAGTACGGTGGCGGCGGAATCTTCAACGATCAGGCGACGGCGTGCGTCGACAGCGCGTTCGCGGAGTACGTGTTCGTGCACGAGTTCGGACATCACTTCGCGGCGCTGGCGGACGAGTACTACACGTCGCCGGTGTCGTACGCGACTAGCGGCAGCAGCGAGCATCCGGAGCCGTGGGAGCCGAACGTGACTGCGCTTCACGATCCGGCGAAAGTGAAGTGGCGCGATCTCGTGGAACCCTCCACGCCGCTGCCGACGCCGTGGGACAAGGATGCATTCGAGAAGCACAGCCTCGAAATCCAGAAGGAGCGCGCCCACCTTCGCGCGATCAATGCGCCGGAGTCGGAGATGGACAAGCTCTTCACCGCCGAGCGCGAATACGAAACGTCATTCCTCGGCGGACAAAAGTTCGCGGGGAAGGTCGGGGCGTTCGAGGGCGCCGCGTACGAGCCGCGCGGGCTTTATCGCCCCGAGGTCGATTGCATCATGTTCACGCGCGACGAGGTGGGATTCTGCCGCGTGTGCCGAAAGGCGATCGAGCGGATCATCGATACGTATTCGCGGTAGTGCCTGTCATCCTGAGCCGCCGGAGGCGTCGGAGCCGAAGGCGAAGCGCCGTAGGACGGTCGAAGGACCCCTTTCCTGTTAACCCGGCGGGAGTGGGCGTACGAACAAGTGACGTTAAGACCCGCCGCCCTCCCGGGTTACCAACGAGGGGGTCCTTCGACCGTCCTCCGCGACTGCGGCTTCGCCTCCGTCGCTTCGGCGGCTCAGGATGACAAATCGTCTACGGTGCGGGATTCACTTCCCCATCATTTTCTTGATGCGTCCGGCGAGGTCCTTGCCGACCAGCGACTCGGCGGCGTTGAGGACTTTCTGGATCGACTCGAGGACGTCTTCGGTGCCGCTCCAATGTTCGCGGAGGATGCTGGCGTCGACGCTGCCGAGGATCTTGTTGAGGACGTAGACGCCGAAGACGAGGTCGTCGAGGTAGCCGGCCGGTCCGAGAATGGCCTCAGGGAGGAGATCGAACGGCATCACGTAGTACGCGACGGCGCTGCCGAGGAGAACTTTGTCTTTGCCGTTGACGCGCGAGTCGGACGTGAGGCGCCACAGGAGAATGAAGACGTCGGGGACGAGCAGCAGAAAGCTCGCGGTCTTGCCCACCACGGCGCCTTTGCTCTCGACGTAGCGCTGAATCGTGTTGCGGATGCGGTCGTAGAAGCGCGTGGCGCGGTCGCGCGGGAACTGGTCGTGTTCGGCGGCGTCGTGAATCTCGCGCGCGAAATCGGCATCGGTCGCTTCTGCGACGGCGTCAGGTGTTTCTTCCATTGGTTTCCTCCGAAGATGGCGGAAGGTCGGCGCCGCCTCGCCCGAGGGTTACCGCCAGACCGCCGTCGATGATCCAGATTTTCTGGATGTCGGCATCGATGAACGATGGCAAAAAGCGGTCCAACGAGACGACGAATGTGGCCGGGTCTTCGTAGCGGACGAGATCGGCGGGCAGACGGTTGCGGACAATGCCGAAGAGAAACTGCGGAATCGGCAGCGCGCCGAATGCGGACGCCGAGGCGATCGGGACGCGCACCGTGTGGCCGATCGGCTCGATCTCGCGGATGTCGACGGTGAACGGGACGCTGATGAACTTGCGGATCGAGCCGGAGATGCGCAGCAGTCCATTGAAAAACTGTAGTTCCATCCGCTCGATCGGATCGACGCGGAAGGATGCGGCGAGCGCGTTGAGTTTGGCGCCGTCGACGCGGGCTTCGATCGTGTCCCAGGTGATGAAGCGTTGCATTTGCGGCCTCGCTCGGCGGAAAGGCATATCACCACAAAGGCACAAAGGACACGAAGAAAATCTCTTTGTGATCTTTGTGTCTTCGTGGTGAAACGCTTTTGGCTAACCGCGCGTATTATTCGCCCGCCTCATGCCGAAGCGCACCGACATCAAGTCCATTCTTATCATTGGATCCGGCCCCATCGTCATCGGACAGGCGTGCGAATTCGATTACTCCGGGACGCAGGCGTGCAAGGCGCTGAAGGACGAGGGCTACCGCATCATCCTCGTCAATTCGAACCCGGCCACGATCATGACGGACCCGGAGTTCGCCGACCGGACGTACATCGAGCCGCTGACGCCGGAGACGCTGGAGCGGATCATCGAGCGCGAGAGACCGGACGCGATTCTGCCGACGGTGGGCGGGCAGACGGGTATCAACCTGGCGATGGCGCTGTACGAAAACGGCGCGCTGGAGCGGCACGGCGTCGAGCTGATCGGCGCGAATGCAGAGGCGATCAAGACCGCCGAGGACCGGCAGCTTTTCAAAGAGAAGATGGTCGAGATCGGCGTCGAGGTGCCGCGTTCGGCGTATGCGGCGTCCGTGGAGGATGCCGAGGAGTTCGCGTCGAATATCGGCTACCCGCTGGTCATCAGGCCGTCGTTCACGCTCGGCGGATCGGGTGGCGGGATCGCCTACAACGTCGAAGAGCTGCGCAAGGTCGTCAGTCACGGGCTGGAGCTTTCGCCGGTGCATCGCGTGCTCGTCGAAGAGTCAGTGATCGGCTGGAAAGAGTTCGAGCTCGAGGTGATGCGCGACAAGGCAGACAACGTCATCGTCGTCTGCAGCATCGAGAACCTCGATCCGATGGGCGTGCACACCGGCGACTCGATCACGGTCGCGCCGCAGCAGACGCTGACGAACGTCGAGTATCAGGCCATGCGCGATGAGGCCAAGCGGATCATCCGGGCCATCGGCGTCGAGACCGGCGGCTCGAACATCCAGTTCGCGGTCGATCCGGCGACGGGACGGCGGCTGGCAATCGAAATGAATCCGCGCGTGTCGCGGTCGTCGGCGCTGGCGTCGAAGGCGACCGGCTTCCCGATCGCGAAGTTCGCGGCGAAGCTGGCGGCGGGCTACACGCTTGACGAGATCCCGAACGACATCACCAGGAAGACGCCGGCGTCGTTCGAGCCGACCATTGATTACGTGGTGGTGAAGATCCCGCGCTTCGCGTTCGAGAAGTTTCGCAAGACGCCGCCGACGCTGGGGCTGTCGATGCAATCGGTCGGAGAGTCGATGGCCATCGGCCGCACGTTCAACGAGGCGCTGCAGAAGGGATTGCGGTCGCTCGAGATCGGCGTGGCCGGACTGGAGACGCGCGGCTACGACCGCGACAAGGCCTCGACGATTCTTCGCACGCCGCAGCCGGAGCGCATCTTCGCTGTCGGCGACGCGCTGCGCGCGGGAATGACGGTCGATGAGATCCACGCGATCTCGTCGATCGACTGCTGGTTCCTGCGCGAGATCCGAAAAATCATCGAGATGGAGAAGGGGCTTACGGCTGGGGATCCTTCGACCGTCCTGCGCAGCTCCGGCTCCGCCTCCGCTGCTTCGGCGGCTCAGGATGACAGTGCGGCACTGCTGAAGCTGAAACGCGAAGGCTTTTCCGACAAACAGCTCGCCGCGCTGACGAACAAAACGGAGACCGAGGTTCGCGAAGAACGGCACAAACTCGGCGTTCGTCCCGTCTACAAACGCGTCGATACCTGCGCCGCCGAGTTCGAGGCGACCACGCCGTACATGTACTCGACGTACGAAACCGAATCCGAAGCGGAGCCGACTTCGCGCCGCAAGGTCATGATCCTCGGCTCCGGCCCGAATCGAATTGGACAGGGCATCGAGTTCGATACCTGCTGCGTTCACGCGTCGTTCGCGCTGCGCGAAATCGGCTTCGAAACGATCATGGTCAACTGCAATCCGGAGACGGTGTCGACCGACTACGACACGTCCGACCGCCTCTACTTCGAGCCGCTAACGCTCGAAGACGTGTTGGAAATTGTCGAGCTGGAAAAGCCGGAAGGCGTGATCGTGCAGTTCGGCGGGCAGACGCCGCTGAAACTGGCCAAGTCGCTGGCCGCGGCCGGAGTTCCGATGTGGGGAACGTCGGTCGAGTCGATCGACGTCGCCGAGGATCGCGAACGGTTCGGCGCGCTGGCGGCGGAGCACGAAATCCTCGTCCCCGAAAACGGCACCGGGATGAACGTCGCGGAAGCGCTCGAAGTGGCGCGACGCATCGGCTTCCCGGTCGTGGTCCGGCCGTCGTACGTGTTGGGCGGACGCGCCATGGCCATCGTTTACGACGAGCCGAATCTGCGCGAGTACGTTGGCTACGCGATGGAGGCGGCGCCGGGACATCCGATCCTCATCGACCGTTTCCTCGAAGACGCAATCGAGCTGGACGTCGATGCGATTTCCGATGGCAAAGACGTCGTCATCGCCGGCGTCATGGAGCACATCGAGGAAGCGGGCATCCACTCCGGCGATTCGACGACGGTGATTCCGCCCTACATCATCGGCCTGCGCGAGCAAGACCGCGTGCGCCGCCGTACGGTGCAGTTGGCGAAGGCGCTGGGCGTGATCGGTCTCATGAACGTGCAGTACGCGATCTATCACGGCGATCTCTACGTGCTGGAAGTGAATCCGCGCGCGTCGCGAACGGTGCCGTACGTGTCGAAGGCGACGGGCGTTCCGTTCGCGAAGATCGCCGCGAAGGTGATGGCCGGCATGTCCTTGCGCGAGCTCGGCCTGACCTACGAGCCGAAAGTGAAGGACTACTTCGTGAAGGCTCCGGTCTTTCCATTCGGACGCTTTCCGCGGGAAGACACGGTGCTCGGTCCGGAGATGAAGTCGACCGGCGAGGTGATGGGTTCCGCTCCGACCTTTGGCGAGGCTTACGCGAAATCGCTCCTCGGCGCGGGCATCGATCTGCCGCGCGAAGGGACGGCGTTTTTGTCGGTGAACGACAACGACAAGCGTCCGGTCATCGTGCAGCTGGCCAAGGATTTGGCGCAGCTCGGCTTCGGCCTTCTGGCCACGTCGGGCACGCGCGATTACCTGCAGAACAACGGCGTGGAATCGGGTCTCGCGTTCAAAGTGCACGAGTCGGAAAGGCCGAACATCGTCGACCGCATGATCAACGGCGAGGTGACGTTGATCATCAACACGCCGCTCGGCAAGAAGTCGTTCTACGACGACACATACATCCGCCGCACCGCACTGCAACACGGCATCAGTTGCCTGACGACATTGACCGCGGCAACGGCGGCAGTCGACGGAATCCGCTCACTGCGCGAAGGGATCAAGACGATCACCACCATCCAGGAGCAGCACGGGCGATAGAGCTACGTCGCGTTCAATTCAGGCTGGCGAAGCCGGTGTTCAGATGACGCCGGATGGCGTCACGGACGGTAGCCGGTGGTCGCGTGCGAAGCACGAGACCACCGGATCAACGTGCGAGATGGAAGTTCGACCCCGGATGGGGTCGCGGATCAAATACCAAGCGGCGTAAATCCCCTCCGTGACCCCTGCCGGGGTCGTGAAAATCGCCGCCGTCGTTTTCCGGTGGTCGCTCGCTGACGCTCGGACACCGGCTACCCTACGAGACGCCATCCGGCGTCGGGTGTGCGCGCGATCGGCGAATACGCCTTACGAAACGATCATCACCGGCTGCGCCGCCGCCATCTCCATCTTGAAGGCGTTGAAGGCGCGGACGGTGTACTGGATCGTTTTGCCGGACGCGGTCGCCTGTGCGGGGCCGGAGAGCTGGCGGTGCGGACGGGCGGCGCCGGGGCGGCGTGAACGGAAGATCGTGGTCGGGAACGGAGACGGCTTCGCGAATTCGATGATCATCTCTTCGATGACCACGTCGGCGCCGCCGAGGTAGCGGAAATCCCACTCGATGCCCTCGCCGACTTTGAGGGTGGTGTCATTCGGATTGATGGTCAGGTAGATACGGCCGCCGTTCGATTCGATGTCGACGCGGACAGGGACGGTGCGGACGACGAACTCGGTCAGTTCATGCGATCCAACCAGGCGATCGGACGACGCCGGGGGCGCTGCCACGAGCGAGGGCGCCTCGGCGCGCGGCGGCGCGGGGATAAACGAGGAGGAACGCGGACGGTCACCCTGCGAGAACCACGCGGCGGTGGCAGGTCCGCTCGACGTAACTCGCGGACGCGAACGGCGGCGTTTTTTGTCGTCGGCTGGTGCGGCCACTTTCGCGACGGCCGCGGCCACGGCTCCGGCAGCTTTCGCAGTGGCTTTGGCCACGGACTTCACTTTCGCTTCGACGGCTTTTTCGACCTTCGCCACAGCTTTGGCGAGCGGTTTCGCGGCCGGCTTCGGAGCCGGTTTGGCGGCGGGTTTCGCGGCCTTCTTCGGCGACGCTTTTTTTGCGGCAGGTTTGGGAGCCGCTTTCTTCGGAGCAGCTTTCTTCGACGACGCAGCCGTTTTCGGAGCCGCTTTTTTCGAAGGCGCGGCTTTTTTCGACGAAGCAGGCTTTTTCGAACGCGCAGCCTTTTTGGACGGCGCGGCGTTCTTCTTCGCCGCCGGCTTTTTCTTTGCCGGCGCGGGCTTGGCAGACTTTTTTTTCAGAGCCGGTTTCGGCTTCGCGGCGGTTTTCTTCGGGGCCGGTTTCTTACTGCTTTTCGGGCTCGCTGCGGTCTTCGCGGCTCCCTTGTTTTTTGCACTGGTAGCCGCTTTTTTACCCTGGACCTTCGCCATTCGAACCTGCT
>JAFAOU010000051.1 GCA_019247495.1 Acidobacteriota bacterium | reverse complement strand
CGAATACCACCCGGCCAAATCGCTCGAAGACGTCCTCGGCGCCGGCGACGATCAACCGGACGCGTAAATCTCGGTTATCCTCGTCCGCACCCGATGAACAGCCGCGTCATCATTTTCCTGGTCGCCGCCGCGATTCTGCTCGCGGTGCTGGTCCCGGTCGTCCTCATCGCGACGATCCTGCTCTTCGTCACGCCGGCGCTCCTCATCGCGCACGAGGGCGCCGGCCTCCAGGGCTGCGAATAGAAATAGTTTTCCCAGGACCCTCATTCGCCGCAGTCAGCTGGAGGAACCATGTCCCTGAAGAAAGTCGCCGGCGTGCCGATGACGCCTCAAAAAATCGAAGAGCTTATGGAAGTCGCCGTGGCTCGGTCTCGCGGTATTCATTCCGGGAGCGAACATTCTTCAATGAGTAGTTCCTGGGCTCCAGTCACGCTCGCGTCAGGCCGGCGGCTGATTCTTCCGCGGCCACTCCGCGAGCGCGAGAAACCACAGCAGAGAGTAGCCGGCTTTCGCGCAGATCCGCGACACAGGCCAGACGACACCGACTGCGATGGCGATGATGACCAGGACTTCCGGCATTCCGAGTGATCCGAACATTCTGTGTCTCCTTAGCCCTTCTGCGAGTTTTTTAAGCGTTCCCGAATCGGCTGCACGTCTTCCGGCGTGAAGAAAAACTCGCGGCTCGGCGCTGCTTCGCCGCGGAGAATCCGGCCGGCCTCGCGGACGCTCTCGATCAATTCATGGAAATCAGCCTCGTTCATTTGATCGCCTCCCTCAATGCCCGAATCCTCCGTTCCTTCACCACCTCGCCATTTTTCATCACGAAGGGGACGTCGTGCAGGAGGTGGATGTTGCGGAGGGGGTCGCCGTCGACGGCGATGAGGTCGGCGTAGGCGCCGGGGGCGATGTTGCCGACGTCGTTCGATGCGTCGAGCATCTCGGCGGCGCGGGAGGTGGCGGAACGGATGGCGTCCATCGGGGTCATGCCGAAGGCGACCATCTTGTCGAACTCCTGGGCGATCGGTTCGGTCCAGGCGAAGCCGCCGACGTCGGTTCCGAAGACGATTTTTACGCCCGCTTTCAGCGCTTTGCGGAATGAGGCTTCGTGCAGCGAGACGCGTTTCGCGTCGCGGCGGCCGGCGGGCGTGTCAGGCGGTGCGTTGTGATCGTAGTAGACGGCCAGCGTCGGGACGTACCACGTTCCCTGCTTCAGCATCTGGGCGATGTTGTCGTCGGTGAGCTCGAGGCCGTGCTCGATCGAATCGCATCCGCCGTCGAGCGCGCGGCGCAGCCCATCGCCGTTGTAGGCGTGGCAGGCCACCTTGCGCTTCCAGCCGTGCGCCTCATCGACGATGGCGCGCAACTCGTCCACGGTCAGCGTCGGTTGCGAGATCAGATTGCCGTGTTGATCAAGCCAGGAGCGGTGCGTCATATAGACCTTGATCCAGTCCGCGCCGTGATCGAGCTGCTCGCGCGCGGCCTTGCGCGCCTCGACAGGGCCGTCGATGAGCTGCGCGCCCTTCGGCACCGCGATCTCCGGCGCGTATCCCTCCAGGTTGTAGCCGCCAGTCGTGGAGATGGCGCGCGTGGAGGCGAAGATGCGCGGGCCGGGAATGCGTCCCTCATCGACGGCCTGCTTGATGCCGATGTCGCCGTATCCCGCGCCCTCGGTCTCGACGTCGCGGATGGTCGTGAAGCCCTGCTCCAATGCCCGCCTGGCGGAGACGGTGGCCCGCGCCGCGCGATACGCGAGGCTGTACTTCAACAACTGCGCGTCGTAGCCGCCCTCGGCCGGATCCTCCCCTTGCAGAAAAATGTGCGTATGCGAATCGATCAGGCCCGGCATCACGGTCATGCCGGTGAGGTCGATGACCCGCGCGCTCGCCGGGATTGCCGTCGCGCCGACACTCTCGATGCGATTGCCGCGGATGACGATGACCTGATTCTCTTTCGGCGCGTCCGAACGTCCATCGATGAGTGAGCTGGTCTTGATGTAGGTCACCTGTGCCGAGGCGAAGGTCGCCGCGAAGGCGAGAAGGATGAAGAGTTTTGTTCGCATAACAGCATTTCACCACAGAGACACAGAGAGCACAGAGAGCACAGAGGGGCTTTCTCTGTGTACCCTGTGCCTCCGTGGTGAAAACGCTTTACGACTCCGATATGCGCGCGCTGGCGCACCAGACTGTCGATGCGCTCTTCGATCATGTCGAGGGCATCGCCGGACGGCGCGTCGTCGACTGGCAGACGCCGGACGAGTTGCGCGCGCGCGTGCGCATCGACGACCGCGGCGGCGCCGATGGGATGGCGTTGTTACGGGATCTGATGGAGAACGCCATTCAGCTACACCATCCCGCGTACATGGGGCATCAGGTCTGTCCGCCGTTTCCGACGTCCGTCATCGCCGACCTGGTGATCTCGACGTTGAACCAGTCGACCGCGGTGTGGGAGATGAGTCCGATCGGGACGGTGATCGAGCAGGAGGTGGTCCGCTGGCTGGCCGATCGCGCCGGCTATCCCGCCACATCCCTCGGCACGGCCGTTTCCGGCGGCTCGGCTGCGAATCTCACCGCGCTGCTGGCTGCACGTGCGCACTGGAACTCGAAAAGGGAGTCGGGCGTCGGGAGTAGGGTGTCGGAGAAGAATCACGCTTCGACCCCCGACTCTCGACCCCCGACTCCCTCGCGCCCGGTCATTCTCTGCTCCGCCGATGCGCACTATTCGATCGCGCGCGCGGCGTCGATCATGGGGATTGCGTCGGATGACGTCGTGAAGGTTGCGACGGATGATCAGCATCGTCTCGATCTGGATGTCCTCGCCGCCGCCCTGCGCGAACGCAAGGTGATGGCGATCGTGGCGACGTCGGGCTCCACGGCCACCGGCGCCTTCGACGATCTCCGCGCCATCGCGGCGTTGCGCGACAGACACGACACCTGGCTGCACGTCGATGCCGCGCACGGTGCGTCGGTCGTGCTCAGTGAGCGGCTGCGTCCTCTCGTCGATGGTCTCGACCTCGCCGACTCCCTCGCCTGGGACCCGCACAAGATGCTCTGGATGTCGCTGGCCATGGGCGTGGTCCTCGTGCGCGACGGCCGCTGGCTGCGCCGCGCCTTCGAAGCCGATGCGCCGTACCTTTTCAACGCCGAGCGCGCCAGCGACAACATCGGCGAGATGACCATCCAGTGCTCCAAGCGCGCCGACGCGATCAAGCTGTGGCTGACGCTGCAGATGTTCGGAACGCAGCCGTTCGTCTCGGCGATGGAGCACGTGACCGATCTGACTCGCTACCTGTACGACGCGGTCGTGGCGTCGTCCGATTTCGAAGCCATGCACGTCCCGGACTTCAACATCTTCTGTTTCCGCCATCGCAGCGACGACGCGACGAATGCCGAGTTGCGCGAACGTTTGATTCGATCCGGGCAGGCGTGGATCACGTCGACTGTCCTCAAAGGTCAACGCGTGTTGCGCGTGACGATGATCAATCCGCGCACGGAGCGCGGGGATGTCGATCGGATGCTCGCGGCGCTGAGACGATTCGCGGCCACGTAACGCCGCCAACGTAGCGCAGCCGGCGCTACGTTGGGCCGCGATAGACTCGGAGCAATGCCCTTACGCATTGTTCTTGTCGAGCCGCGCGAAGCCGGCAACGTTGGCGCCGCCGCGCGTGTGATGAAAAACTTTGGGTTCGACGATCTCTGGATCGTCGGACGCCATCCGAATTTGCATCCGCTGGCGGGGTGGTGGGCGAGCGGCGCGGACGACGTCGTCGAACAGGCGCACTTCGCGCCGACCTTGCATCACGCGGTGGCCGATGCGCACATCACCGTCGCCACGACCTCGGACCGCGAGCGGACCACGCCGGTCGATCTGACGCCGGTGGAAGTCGCGCAGAAATTCGCGTCGATCGGCGATCAGACCCTGGCGCTCGTCTTCGGGCGCGAGGACAAAGGCCTCACACGCGAAGAAGTCGTGCAGTGCCAGCACACGGCTGTCATTCCGACGTCACCGAATTTTCCGACGATGAACCTTGCGCAGTCCGTAGGCGTTTTCTGCTACGAGCTATCGACGACGTCGCGCGCGGTGGAACCTCGCGAGCTGGCCACGGCGGCGCGGATTGAGCGGCTGCACGAGCGCGTGCAGGCGTTGCTCGTCGAAGTCGGATTTCTGCATGGCGACAATCCGTATCGCGTGTACGACGAGCTGCGCGCCATCTCCGCGCGCGCCGACCTCGACGGCCGCGAGGCCACCATCCTCCTCGGCATCATCCGGCAGATCGAGTGGAAGCTCGCTCAGGCGGGCGGCAGCACGCCGTGACCGTCGTGCGATTCGACAAGGCACTCGCCGATCATCTCGATGAACTTCTCGAGATCGAACGGCTTGAGGATCGAGTTGCAGACCGAGTCCGCGGGGATCTTCTCGACGCCGCGTTTTCCCGCCGCGGTGAAGACGATGATGTGCGGCCGCTGACCGGGGTACTCCTTCCTGACGCGGTCGATGAACTCGTAGCCGTTCACGCGCGGCATCATCAGATCGAGGAGAATCAGGTCGTACGAGCCGTCATGCTTCAACTTGTCCAGCCCGACCTGCCCGTCTTCGGCCAGATCGACCGTGAACTTCATCCGTTTGAGCACCGCCTGCAGCAGGACGCGGATGGCGAGGTCGTCGTCAATGACCAATATCTTTCGGCCGCTTCCGTCGATTTTTCCAGTCATGAGGTTGTGTCGCTACCCGGTTTCGTAAGGCCATTATGCGAAACGCATACCGGCCTCAGGCTTAGTCGTTTCAACAGATTACGGCATCGGACCGCGGGTGGCAATGACTGCACCCGCTGAGACTTACGCGTTCCGGCCGTGGGTTCGGCGAGCGGGCGCGTCGATCGTTCTCGTTGCGGCTGGCGTAACGGCGGCGATTATTATTGCGTTGATCGCAAATCCGAACGCGCGCTACGGCTGGATCGGCGAGCGCGCAGTTTGGGCGTACATCGCCACGCTTTGGATCGGTGGACTGAAGGTCTGGCTCGGGACGCAGCGTGCGGTGGCCGAGGTGCGGGAGGAGACGCTGACGCTGCGGCCGCTGCACCAGTTTCGTTCGCGGACGTTGCGTTGGTCGGATCTTCGAGGAACGGAACAGATGATCGGCGGCGACCGCATGATCGTCTACTACGACACCGCGCGCGGCATGCGTTTCGTGGCGCTGAACCTGAACCTGATCAAGGGGCGGCGAGCGTTCCTCGCAACGATGGACGAGCGATTGCGCGCGATGGGATTCATCGAGAAAACGGTGGACCGGTCGCGGTATCTTTCCAGGCCGCAATGACGCCGAAGAAAGAGATCGAGAAATTGCGCGCGGAGCTGGAGCGGCACAACCGGCTCTATTACCAGGAGGCCGCGCCGGAGATCAGCGACTTCGAGTTCGATCAGCGGCTGAAGCGGTTGCAGGAGCTGGAGGCAGCGCATCCGGAGTTTGCCGATGCCAACTCGCCCACGCAGCGCATCGGCGGCGCGCCGATGACCGGCGATTTCGCCACGGTTATCCACGAGCCGCCGATGCTGTCGATCGAGAACGCGTACACGCTCGAGGAGCTTCATGAGTGGGATGCGCGCGTGAAGAAGGGTCTCGGCGTCGACGAAGTCGAGTACGAGGCCGAGCTCAAGATCGATGGCGTCTCGATCGATCTGCTCTACGAAAACGGGGCGTTGTCTCGCGCTGCGACCCGCGGCGACGGTGTGCGCGGCGACGATGTGACGGTGAACGTGCGCACCGTCCGCGCGCTGCCGTTGAAGATCGATACGAAGTACAAGCGCGTCGAGGTGCGCGGCGAGATCTACATCTCGGCTGCTGATTTCAAGATCCTCAACGATCAGCTCGAAGAAGCGGGCCAGCCGGTGCTCGCCAATCCTCGCAACGCCGCGGCTGGATCGTTGCGGCAGAAGGATCCGAAGTTGGTCGCGCAGCGCCGGCTCAGCGCGTTCGTCTATCACCTCGTCGCGGCGGACGACGTTCGCGTGACGTCGCAGTCCGAGGCGTACGAGTTGCTGGCGAAGATGGGATTTCCGCTGAATCCGAAGCGCGGCGTGTTTGCGAATCTGACCGAGGTTGAAACGTTCATCGAGACGATTCGCGAGCAGCGCCACGACCTCACCTTCGACATCGACGGCATCGTCATCAAAGTCAATCGCCGCGCGCAACAGCAGGAGGTCGGCGCTACGTCGAAGGCGCCGCGATGGGCGATCGCGTTCAAGTACCCACCCGAGGCGGCGGAGACGGTCGTGCGCGCCATCAATCTGTACGTGGGGCGGACGGGCGCGGTGACGCCGGTCGCGGAGTTCGATCCGGTGCATATCGGCGGAACGAAAGTCGTCAACGCATCGCTGCACAATTTCGACGAAGTGGCGCGCAAGGACGTGCGCGTCGGCGATGCCATCGTCGTCGAGAAGGGCGGCGACATCATCCCGAAAGTCGTCGACGTGCTGATCGCGAAACGGCCCGCCGGAACGGAGCCGGTTCCACTGCCGACGGAGTGCCCGGCCTGTCACGAGCCGACGCATCGCTTCGAAGGCGAGGTGGCCATCCGCTGCATCAATCAGGGCTGCCCGGCCATCGTGCGCGAATCGCTCTTCCACTTCGGCGCGCGCAAGGCGATGGACATCGAGGGCCTCGGATACCAGACCATCACGCAGTTGCTCGACGCGAATCTCATCACCGACTACGCATCGCTTTACGAACTGCGCGAAGAGGATGTGGCGAAGCTGCCGGGCAAAGGCGAGCTGTCGGCGCGCAAACTGGCCGAGGGGATCGAGAAGTCGAAGACCGCGGAGCTGTCGCGCGTGATCTTCGCGATCGGCATCCGCATGGTTGGCGAGCGCGCCGCAAAGCTGCTGGCCAATCGCTTCGGATCGATCGAGGCGCTGATGAATGCGACCACCGAGGAGTTGGTGGAGGTTGCGGAGATCGGACCGAAAGTGGCGGAGGCGATCACGTTCTACTTCTCGGTTCCGGCCAATCGGGAGCGCATCGAAAAGATGCTGCGTCTCGGCGTCGCGCCACGGCACGTTTCCGCGGTGACCGGCGATCGCCTCGCTGGCAAGACGCTCGTGGTCACCGGCACGTTGTCGCGGTATTCGCGCGACGAGATCCACAAGCTGATCGAGCGCGAAGGCGGCAAGCCGTCGGGATCGGTATCGGCGAAGACGTCGTATCTCGTCGCTGGCGAAGCGGCCGGCTCGAAGCTCGAAAAAGCGAAGTCGCTCAACGTGCTGGTGCTGACCGAGGATGAGTTTCTGGCGCTGATCGGTGATGCGTAAGGCGCTGGCGGCGATCATCGCGGTATCGGCCGCCGCGCAGCTTTGGCTGGCCTGGCGTTACTACGGATTCCTGACCGGAGACGATGTCGAAGTGTTGTCCGAGGCCTTCCGGCGCGCGCGCGGATTGGCGTACACGCCGTGGGACATCCGCAATCTGTTCGTGCCGGACGTGGTGGTGGCGCCGGTGGTGTTTTTGTCGCGCGGCGTTTCGACGCGAACGATGATTTTTCTCGCGTCGCTGCCGTTCATCGCGCTGTCGTCGTTGACGATCTGGCTGGTGTATCGCCTGGCGCTGCGCTGGTGCGACGAACGCGCCGCGATCGTGGCCGCGCTGCTCTTCGCGATGCATTGGATTCCACTGAGTTTCGGGAGCACGGTCTATCCGCGAACGCTGGCCGCGGCATGCGTCGTCGCAGCGGCGTTGATTGTCGATCGATGGCCGTTTGCGGCGGGAGCGCTGATCGGAGTGGCATTCGCGGATCGCTTCAGCGAGATCGTGTTCCTTGCACCAGTGTTGGCTGTCATCCTGAGCCGCCGGAGCGATGTAGCGCGAAGCGCGGAGTCGCGCAGGACGGTCGAAGGACCCCCAGCCGGTAGCAACGACCCCCGCCCTTTCCGGGATTCAATCGGGGGGTCCTTCGACCGTCCTTCGGCGCTCCGCCTTCGGCTACGACGCCTCCGGCGGCTCAGGATGACAGGACTTTTGCTCGCAGGTTGTGCGGTGTCGATCATCCTCACCGTCGGCATCTACGACTGGATCACCTGGGGCACTCCCTTCGCCAGCGCGATCAAATTCGCGCATCTCACGCTCGTCGCGCCGGACTTTGCGTCGCGCGTGAAGTACCAGGCGCCGTGGTGGTACCTCGCCAACATCGTTCGCTGGTGCTCGCCGGCGCTGCTGCCGCTGCTCTGGTACGCGCGCCGCAGTCGGGCGATCTGGTTCATCGTCATCCCGCTCATCGTTTTTTCGGCGATCAAACACAAAGAGCTGCGCTACCTGCAGGTGATGATTCCGTTTCTCTGCATCGCCGCGGCGATCGGATTCACGCGCCTGGGAGCGCGGGCATCTTGCCCGCCGGACTTGGCAGGTGCTGAGCGTGATCCACAGCGGGCGGGACGCCCGCGTTCCCAGGTCGCTGTCGCTCTTGTGGCGATTTCAATCGTGTGGGATCTTCACGGGCTTCGCCTCCTCACGCGAAAATCGCAGCCGTCAGTGATGGCGGCGCAATGGATTGCGTCGAATCCGGCGATCCACTCCATCGCCGCCTCCCAACTCTGGTCCTACGGCGACAAGCTTTACCTCGGCGACAAGATTGCGATGTCGGACGTCGGCACGCCGCCGGAGAAATTGTCCGAGGTGAACGCGGATGCGGTCGGGTTGTACGAAACGGATCTCGATGTTCCGTCGCGCACCGAGGCCTTGCGCGCCAACGGCTACGCGCCGGTACGCACGTTCCGCGACGGTCCCGCGCGGCCGGTAGTCCTGTTCATGAAGCGCCAGCCGTAGCGCCGGCTCGGCGGCAAGTCGCGAAGCGCCAGCGAGCCGCTGGCGGTCCAGCCGACGAGCCGTCGGCGCTACGTGGGACGCACTACATGTCCTTGCGGTACTTCGGATCGAGGGCGTCGATGAGGCCGTCGCCGAGAAAGTTGAGGCCCATCACGGCGAGCATGATGGCGATGCCGGGCCAGATGGCGAGATGGTTGGCGAGGCCGAGGTAGCGGCGGCCGGAGGTCAGCATCGCGCCCCACGATGGCGTCGGAGGCTGAACGCCGAGTCCAAGAAATGACAGCGCGGCCTCGGACAAAATCGTTCCGGCCAGCCCGAGCGTGGCCATCACGATCAACGGGTTGATCACGTTCGGCAGCACGTGACGCATGATCACGCGCGGCGAGCGGGCGCCCATCGCGCGCGCGGCGACGACGTACTCCATCTCGCGCACTTTCAGAACCTGCCCGCGCACGAGGCGCGCGTAGCCGACCCAGCCGATTACCACCAGCGCCAGTACGACGTTGTTGAGGCTCGGTCCGAGCACAGCCACCAGCGCGATGGCGAGCAGGATGCCGGGGAAGGCCAGCAGGATGTCGGTGATGCGCATGATCAGCGTGTCCATCCATCCGCCGAAGTAACCCGCCATCGCGCCGAGTGTGACGCCGATGAGCGAGGCGAGGATCACGACGCTGAATCCCACGCGCAACGACACGCGGGAACCCCAGATGATGCGCGAGAGAACGTCGCGCCCGAGATCGTCGAGGCCGAGGGGATGTCCGTGCGACGGTGGCTCGAGGCGGCGGATTGTGTCCTGCGTATTCGGATCGAACGGAGACAGCAGAGGCGCGGCGATGGCGACGAGCACCAGCGCGACCGTCAACAGCAGTCCGGCGGTGAAGGCGAAGTTTCTTAGAAGGCGTTTCATTCGTTTGGCTGTCGGGTGTCGGGTGTCGGGAACTTCTAACCCCCGACGGCCGACTCCCTACGCCCTCATTCCAGCTTAATTCTTGGATCGACGACCCCGTACAGCAGGTCGCTGGCAAAGTTCACGAGGATGTACGTCAACGCGATGACGAGGATTGAGGCCTGCACCTGCGGATAGTCGCGGTTGGAGATCGACGTGAGCAGCAGGCGGCCCAATCCCGGCCACGAAAAAATCTGCTCGGTGATGATGGCGCCGGTGAGAAGCGATCCGAACTGCAGCGCGAGCACAGTGATGACGGGAATCAGCGCGTTCTTCATCGCGTGACGGAAGATGGCGCGCGCACGCGTGACGCCTTTCGCCACGGCGGTCGTGACGTAGAGCTGGGTCAGCTCATCCGCGAGCGAGATGCGGATCATGCGCGTCAGGATTGCGGAGAGCGCCAGTCCCATGGTCACCGAAGGCAGGACCAGCGATCTGAGTCCCGCCTCGCGTCCCGATACGGGAAACCATTCGTGGTTGATGGCGAATGCGATGATGAGCAGCGGTCCGAATAGAAAGCTGGGCATGGAGACGCCGATGAGCGCGAAGAATCGCGCCACGTTGTCGATCCAGGAGTTTCGGTAGATGGCCGAGATGATGCCGAGCGGAAACGCGACCAGCAGCGCGATGAACATCGACCCCATGGCCAGCTCGATCGTGGCCGGATAGCGCTGCTTGATCTGATCGGCCACGCTGAGATTCGTCTGGAACGAGGTGCCGAAGTCGCCGCGGACGACGTGCGTGACGTAGTGGACGTACTGCGTCCAGAGCGGCTGATCGAGTCCAAGCGCCTTGCGCACCGCCGCGACGTCCTCCGGCCGCGCACTTTCGCCGGCGATCTGCACGGCCGGATCGCCCGGGATCATGTGGATCAGCGAAAACACGAGCGTCAGGATCCCGAAGGTAATCGGAATCATCTGCAGGAATCGGCGAAGGATGTACTGAGACATGAATCGTCAGCGTCGGCGGAGCGAGGGTTGTGCCAGTGGCGTGATCTAAAGCAAATGTTGAATGGTGAATGTTGAATGTTCAATGTTGAATGACCTTCGGTCTGCCGCCGGCCCCCGCTCTCATTCAACATTCAACATTGAACATTCAACATTCAACATTTCGCTTTTGACGTTCCTCACACCGCCGACTGCTTCCCTGTGAAGTTCCAACCGCTAATTTTCATGACCGGCGCGATCGTACCGCCGAAGTGGTTGTACCAGGTGGCGACGCGGCGGCGTTCGCGCGTCAGCCCTTCGATGCGCGAGAAGGCTTCGACGATCGACTGCGTCCAGCGCAGGTTCGGCAGGCGCGCCACGACTTCGCCGTCGCGAATGAGGAAGGTGCCGTCGCGCGTGGTGCCGGTCATCAGCGCGCTCTTCGGCTCGAGCAGGCCGTTCACGTAATTAAAGCGCGTGACCCAGATGCCGTGCTTCGTGGAGCGGATGAGCTCTTCGCGCGTGGCATCGCCGCCGTCGATCGCGAGGTGAAAGGCCGATCCGTGCTCGGTCCCGCCGAGGTTCCAGCAGGTGGCGGTGGGGGGAAAGTGGAGACGGTCGGCGTAGACCTTGTCGACCGCCGGCGTGCGCACGATGCCGCGTTCGATCAACGCCACGCGCCGCTTCGGCAGCCCTTCGAGGTCGAATGGAAACGGGAGGAAGGCGGGATCGAGCGCGTCGTCGGCGAGCGTGAAGTTCGTGCCGACGACCTGCTTGCCGACGTTGTTCACGAAGAACGAGGAGCCGTCGTCGTACGCGGAGCCGCTGAGCGTGATGAGGTTCATCCAGTCGACGACTTCAGCGGTTGCGGGCGGCTCGAGGATGACGTCGTACGCGCCAGGCTCGATGTCTTCGACCCTGTCTCCGCACAGCGTCGCTTTGAACGTCGCTTCGTCGCCGAGCGCGACGACGTCGACGTTGCTGCGGTCGAGCGCCGTGGCGTAGCCGGAGCCGTTCGCGCCGATGGCGATCACCGTCGCGTCGGACGACGTGACCGTGCAGTAGCGCCGGACGCCGTGCGAATTCGCGACCGCGATCGACGACGCGCCCGTTCCATACGCGCCGGCGAACTGAATGCCGGCGTTCAAACCACGATCGAACATCTCCCGCAGCGCGCGCGCCTTCGCCGCCGGCGCGATCGCGGCGGTCGCGTCGTCGAACGTGCGCACGTCCGGCAGCGGCTCGTTGGCGCGATACAGTCCGCTGAAGTTCTGCAGCGCATCGGCGTGCTTGGCGGCCTCGCGCGCCAGCGCTGCGGTGCGCGCGATCTCATCGGCATCGAACACCGTCGTCGACGCAACGCCCATGGCGTCGTCGACGATGACCCGCAACGTCAGCTCCGCGCTGACCTCCGACATGTTCTGGTGCAGATTCGAATTCGCAAACCGGCTGATGTTCTGGTCGGTCGATTCGAACACCGCATCAGCCTCGGATGCACCAGCGTCCTTCGCGGCAGTGAGCGCGGCGTCGAGGATGGCGAAGGAATCAAGTTCTGAGCGCATTATCGGAAATGCGAATGTTGAATGTTCAATGTTGAATGTTCAGTGTTGAATGGGCTGCGCTCGGCCAGCATTTCATTCAACATTCAACATTGAACATTCAACATTCGTTTTTGACCTTTACCCCATCTCCACGCTCCGAAACCGTGCCGCCGGCGCTCCGTGGGCGACGCGCATGGTCTGCATCGGGTCGCCTTTGCCGCAGTTCGGCAGCCCCCACACCTGCCAGCTCGATCGATCCGCTACCGCATCGCACGAGCGCCAGAACTCGGGCGTGTTGCCGGTGTAGAGCGGATTTTTCAGCATGCGTCCGAGGCGGCCGTTCTCGATTTCGTAGGCAACTTCGCAGCCGAACTGGAAGTTGAGACGCAGATCGTCGATCGACCACGACTTGTTCGTCTCCACGAAAATGCCGCGCTTCGTGTCCGCGATGATGTCCGCCAGCGGCGTCGCGCCCGGCTCGAGGTTGATGTTGGTCATGCGGATGATCGGGATGCGCGCCGCGGTTTCCGCGCGAACAGTGCCGTTCGATTTGCGGCCGATGGCCGGCGCGGTGTCGCGTCCGGTGAGGTAGCCGACGAACATCCCCTTCTCAATGAGGTGAAAGCGCTGCGCGGGAACACCATCATCGTCGAAGCCGAACGACCCGATCGAA
The DNA here is from genome assembly GCA_019247495.1 of Acidobacteriota bacterium. GTDB lineage: Bacteria > Acidobacteriota > Thermoanaerobaculia > Gp7-AA8 > Gp7-AA8 > JADGNZ01. The sequence continues at coordinate 18,790 of JAFAOU010000051.1, read as the reverse complement.
CCTGGGATCGTGGCGTCGCCGACGATGTTGACGTGCTCCGAGCCGTAGCGGAAATTGCCGAGCATCGACGGCTGCAGAAACGATCCGCCGGCCAGCGAAATCTCCAGCCCCATGGCGCGATCGAGCTCGGTCGGATGGCCGCAAGACTCGTGAACCTGCAGCGCGAGCTGCGCCGATCCGACGATGAGGTCCGTGCGTCCGGCCGGCGTTTTCGGCGCGGTCAGCAGCGCCAGTGCTTCGTCGCGGATGTCGAGCGCTTTTTTCGGAAGGTTGAGGCGCTCGATGAACTCCCACCCCGCGGCCTGAAAATCGCCGCCGAACGGATTCGGATACGTGCGCCGCTGAAACTCGCCGCCGTCGATCGCCACCGCCTCGACGCCGCCGCCCATCTCAGTCGTGGTCTGCTCGATGTAGCTCCCCACCGTCGACGCGAAAATCTTCTCCTGCCGGTAGCAGGAGATATCGCCGGAGACCTGGTGGATGCGGTCATCGCCGCGCATCGGGTCGGTCGACGCGAGCAGATGCTCGATTTTCTTTTCGAGCGGAATCGACCACGGATCGATCTCGTACGCCGACGCCCACGTGGCCACATGCGGCTCGACCTCACTGAGCACGACGCGATGCGTCGAGGCGATGTTGCTCGCCGCCGCAACCTCCACCGCCCGCCGCGCCGTCCTCCTTAACGACTCCTCGGATGTATCGCTATTGGCCGCGAACCCCCACCCATCGCCGACCAGCACGCGCACGCCAATGGCCCGGTCGATGGTCGACGACAACGTCTCCACCTCCCCATTGCGAACGCGAACATGCTGCTCATGCGTGGCCGTCCAGCGAATATCCGCATAGCGCAAGCCCGGATCGCGAAGCGAAGCGAGGACGTCTTCCAGTTGCGCGCGAGTGGGCTTCATCGGCGCGCGATTATAGCGGCGCGCGGAACTTGGGCCGTTCAGTCAGTGACGCGTGAACGTTGAACCGAATCGCGATGCGGTGAGTGAGCCAACAGCGCCACAACGGCGCTGCCGACCGCTCCGATAACGATCATGGCGGCAAGCGGACCGACGACGTTGCGAAGCGTGAGAGGGCGCAGGACGCGCGGATTAACGAATGCGTTGATGTAGACCCCAATGATCGCCGTCGCAACGGCGTAGGCGGTGAAAGCGATACTGAACCGCCGTGAAAACAATTCAATCGACTGAGTTCGCAAATAGAATGCGCAGACGATCCCGAGCACAACATACGGAATGTACATCAGCAGCCCATTTCTGGACGCAATGGTGATTAGAATGAGTAAGCCCCCACAGACGGCGCCCGCAGGAACGGCAAAAGAAATGATTCGGGGCGGATCGGCTGACATTATGAGTCCCTCCGGCACTTTGAGTCGCATCTATATTGCCACATGAACCCGCAGCCCGAATCGTCTTCGCTCCGATAACAGATGGCTCCGCCACATGTTCCAAGCCAGCATTGGTCCGAGACTTCGGAACATGTGCATTCAGGCACCATTTGAGCGATCGGACCGGAAACCGGCCTCAAACTAGCCGCGGTTGAGAGGGAACTGGAAGATACGGAAAGATCGTCAGGGCCGATTTGCGCGAAGGCGGCGGCGAGCATATCTGGAGGGAACAACGTTCGGGCGCTGTCTTCGAGCATTTTTAGCGGAACGTGTACTTGAGTTTCCCACCCAGGATCAGTCTTTGGGATCGCGAATAGGTCTGGCGTCAGAAAACTTTGGATCGCGCCGATGAGTTGAACCTGCGCCGGCGAAATTGCATGCGTTGCTTTGAAGTTGTCGAGATGCACTCGCCAGACGGCTGCCTTCACGTCCGGAGACAATCCCCGAAAGACCGCTTTCCGATCCGTTACTGTCAACGCGGCGATTACGCTATAGAGGCGAGCCGCGCCAATTTCTCCGGCGGAGGCTACGGCCGGAGGGGCCGAGGGTGTGACCTGTGGCTTCGCGGCGAAAACGATTCCTGGGCCCAGGGCCGCCAAAACCGCCGCAATTATCCTGACGAAGCGCATCTTCGCTGTACGCATACGATCTCCATGCTGGGTATGGAGTAATGTAAACGTATACTTGATGGCCGTCAATAGAAACTTTAAGATTCCTTGGCAGACTCACGTCGTCGAGTGACACCTCTAAGGTTCTTGACATGATTCTCGTGCACGCTACACTCCTCCGCGACCCTGACAGAAGAGGCGAACGCATGCGTGATGTTTTCGTAGTTTCCGTGAAATCCATTGCATTGTTGCTTTTGCTCTCGTGTGCTTCCTCGCACCCTGCCGTCAGCTCTGTTTCTCAACGCTGTCCAAGCAAAGAGGGCATGACGGAGGCATCCGTTTCTTGCCGCGCCGGATTTGTCCCTGATTGCGGTTGTGCCAACGACGGGCAAGCGCACTGCCACTGCGTCGCAGCATCGCGATAATCAGGACACAGCAAAGTGCTTCGCGGCCCCCGATAGTTCGCCGCGGCACCGGCCCGCGGCGGCTAGCTTAAGATTCCTTTTCGCGCTACTTGGCGTGCGCGATTGGCGCGCGGGCGCGCATCCAATATAGAATTCGAATCGCGATGCGAGACAGGGAAGAGTTACTTGCCGAAGTCCTCCACCTCCCCGAGCAGGAGCGTGCTGAAGTGGCTGCACGCATCATCGAAAGCCTCGAAGACATTCCCGAGGATGCGGTTGAGGAGGCGTGGGCAGATGAGTTGGAGCGCCGTTGTGCGGCGGTCGATAGCGGCCAATTGGTGACGTTGGACTGGAACGACCTGAGGCTGCGAGTTGAGCGCGAAATATTCGGCCGAACCCCTAGATAACAGTAGTTTGTGTTTCTGAAGATTGACCGGAGCCCGCTTGCGCGGACTCCGGTGTGTAGCAGCTACTTTTTCACGCGCCGTGGCGCTTTTCTTCGGACTTTGATCGTCTCGACGACCGTCCGGTCTGGATTGTGCCGGGCATCGTCGCGGGTCGTAAACCGGCCCGAGCGAGCATCGCGTGCAACTTTGATGACGATGATCATGCCTGATCCTTTCATGGGACTACCTCGATGGCGGCCGGCAGTTTGGGTTCCATCCCGGAGTTCGCGCCACCGTCGCCGGCGCTGAGATCCTTGCCGGCTTTGAAACTTGCGGCCACCTCGTCGAGCGTAACGATGAACACGCTCAACACTGCGCGCCACGTAGAGGGGATGAGCGGGAGCGCCGCGACGGCGGCAATGATGGGCCGTGCTGTCGTGTAGACCGTGACCAGGCGCTCTGTGCGGGTCGCCGCCTGCTGCACGGCTCCCTCGCCCATGAAGACGGCGAGGTCGAACTTCTGAACTTCACGGTCGATCTCGTCGAAAGAGAAGTGGTGGTTTTTTGCGGAGTGGTCGAATCCTGTGCTCATGATGTCCTTTCGCTTGTATAGCGCGATGCGTCGCCGCGTTCGCGCGTCAGGTTTGTTTTTGTTTCGACGTTAGTCACGCGCGAGAAGCGGCGGCGGGACGGTCCCGCCACTTCCGCTCGGGGACAGCACTGCCACCACCGGGTTTCAGGATGCCCGGGGAAACGGGTAGACCGACAGCCGACCACGCTTCAGCGACGATCGTTTGTACCTGACCTCCCGCGCCGTACAGCACTCCGGCCATCGTGACGGTCGCGTTCGCGAAGTCCTGGAATCCTGCCTGTGGGAAGAGGCCGTCCAGAAGCGTCTGGTACCAGATTCGGCCTGCAACCTTCCACGTGTAGTCGCTGAGCGCAGTAGCGATCAAGTAAAAGGCGCGGTTTGGGATGCCCGAGTTGATGTGCACCCCGCCGTTGTCTTCTGCGCCGTCGACGTAGTTCTTCATGTGAGCCGGCTGAGGGTCCTTGCCCAGCAACGGATCGTCGTACGCCGTGCCGGGATCCTTCATCGAGCGGACTCCTTTGCCCTTGATGCCTGGGGCAAAAAGCCCTACGCCAATGATCCAGTCAGAGTCGGCCGGTCTGAGGCCGAGCCACTGCTGTTTGACCATCATCCCGAACGCATCGGAGATGTGCTCATTCAGCGCGCCGGACTGATCGTGATACTCAAGCGCGGCTTCGTGCTGCGTCACGCCGTGAGTCAGTTCATGGCCGATGACGTCGATGGCACCAGTGAACCGCGTGAAAAGCTTGCCGTCACCATCGCCGTAAATCATCTGCTTCCCGTTCCACATGGCGTTGTCGAAACGCTGGCCGTAGTGCACGGTAGAGATCATTGGCATGCCGCGGCCGTCGATGGAGTTGCGCAGAAAGATCTTGGCGTAGAAGTCGTAGGTGGCACCGGAGCCATCGAACGCCTCCTTCGCCTCGAAATCTCGGCGGACGATTTTGCCCTCATCCATCAGCAGCTTGCCGGGGAGAGTGTGCTTGTGCGAGGCGTCATAGACGCTGCGCTCCTTCCTGGGCGAGTGCGCGGCCGGCTCGTCGATGAGCGTGTTGGTGCGTTCGTCTTTGATTCGAGCCGTATGAAGCAGAGTCGCTGCGATGGTCTCACGAGAATCATCGTCGCCATGCTCGGCCACGTGGCGGAGGATGTGCGGGGGGATGACGCTGCATGTGGAATGATGTATGTTTCCTGTTGACACGAAACTCTCCTTTCTTCACAGGTAGGGGGTACGTGTTGGGCACGACCGGGCCTCACACCCGGCCGTGCCGTATTCAAACTGGCGTCGTTGGTGTGCTGGGCGTTTTTTTCTCCTTTTTGCGCGGTCTCCGCAGATCCCTCTTGATGTTGGCGGCGTGGGCAGCCACGCTCGCACTCGACGGGTCACGGCCGATGCCATTGGCGATCGCGTACGTCTGCAGAGCGTCAGCGATGACGCGTGCCTTCCGCGCGAAGTAGGTAAACCGCAGATTCGTTCGCAGCTCGTCGACCTGATCGATGATCGGCCGGAATGCGTTGAGAAACTGGAGCGCCGCACGAGCTTCCGCCACGTCAAACTTCTTCGTGTTCGCAAGCTCGGGGTTCGCTTCAACGGCGGCGATCGTGCTCGAGATGACATCGTTAGAAAACGACGTGTACTTCTGCACGAATGCTTTCGTCTCGCTATGCCGCGCCTCCCATTGCGGTATCAGTGCGATCGCCTCGTTCAGGGCCGCGCCAAAGCGTGCTGCCAGCTCGTCAGACTGAGTCAGCACAACGGCGGGGTCGGGCGGCGAAACGCCCTTCGACACACCTCCAACCGGGGTGTCGGACATGATGTCCCTCCATCATGTTGTGACACACGCATCGCTACGAGCGAACCGCGTGCGCCGCTGTTACTCGCGAGTCCTCGGGCCCGAAGCTCGCGAGCGTGGGGCACTTTGCGCAGATGCCCAGGGCTTCGACCGAACGCATAACAATTTAAGTCCTGTTAAGAACGCTGTCACTGCATGCGGCGTCACAATCACGTCAAATATGTGATATCGGCATAGTCACATAAGTGTCTTGTACCCTTTTTGGAGACACAATTATGCCGTGAAAGCATACTGGCTTCCTCGGCAACTGATAGCAGTCACTTGACAGTTAGAACCTGTCCCCTGCAAAAGAAAACCGTTAGCTCGGAAAGGAAAACCCTTTCCTGGGAAAGGAAAAAGCTTCACCCGGAGGGCTTCAGCCTTCGGCCGAAAGGATTTTCCTTTCCAGCCCAACGACGCCGGCTGCAGCAGGAAAGGATTTTCCTTGACGGTCAAGGATTTTCGTTTTCGACAGAGACAAAAATGCTTCTGCCGTTGGCTTGGAGTCTTGTCGGAGAAAGGCGTAGCCTTTCGGGTTTACCAAAATTGCTTCTTTGGCCGCGCGACTCCTGGGGCCCAGCCAGACGGGTTCGGCTGGGAACTCCGCTCAAGGCAGAGGAGGCATTTCACCGCCTCGCGGTCCGCCGCGACCCTGAAGACTTTTGCAGGTTGCAGCTCGTCCGGTCGGCCCCCTTCGCTCTCGGACGAGCGTTGGACTCGTCGACGTCGAAGAACTCCGACGGTGGTTCGTAGTCCGCGACAAGTAGGATCTCATGGGAAGTGCGCACTTCAATCATCGTCCCCTGCCAGTCAGTCTTTACGTCGAGGTGCCGCGCACTGGCCCACGACTCGATATTAAGAAATGAGCCGACCTCCGACCTCAGGATCAGGGCCTCCTGCTCCGGGAGAAGTACGAGCCGACCTCGAAGCGACCCGAAGGCCGGAAGGCAATTATCCGCAACATGGACGGCCGCCAGCGCCCACAGCATCGTCTGCTGATCTAACCACCTCTCGAGAGCGCGCTCAGCTTTCCGGATGTCAAGCATGGCCCTCACCCGTACGAGGAACTTCCAAGATCCTAATTTCCCCGTGCGGGAAGCGCAGGCGCAGAGCGCCTGTCTCATCATCGAGCTCTATCAGGTCAGAACGGCGACAGAGGCTGGAGCGAAAAATAGACGCACACCGATCCACCGACGAGCCGATAACAAAGCCGTCGTCGAAGTCAGAAACCAACCCGATGACACGGTAACCAAATGAACTGTGGTGAGAGCCGACTGTGCAATCGACCCACGTGTGGCTATCGCGCCATTCGGCTAGTCTGGCGAGCACCGCTTCGGCTGTAGTCGCGCTCATACAAGGATGGATTTTATCAGGCTCCGTTCGAGCTAGCGTTGTGTTAAACCCAAACAAACCAGACAGAACGTTGGGGTTTAGCACAACTTCGCGCGGAAGACGCGCCAGATGGATCATCAAGTAACCTATCCGAGACATGGCTGCGCGCCCGCGTCCCCGACTACGAGTTACGAAGCTCGAGAAATATCTGCTGAGCAAGGGGATCAAGCTCGTCCAAATTGCGAAGATTTCAGGCTACAGCCGGCAGCATTTGCTGAGGGTTCGTATTGGGTCAATGGAGCCAACGCGCCCGTGCATCAAGGCGATCACCTTAGCTTGCCGCAAAATCACTGGCGAACCCGTGACAGCGGGAGATCTCTTCGACTTGGGTGATAACTAAAACAGATGGGTAAGATGAACCTTCGCGGCGTGCAGTCAATCAGGCGATCCGCGTCAGCAGCGCCCGCCCCGCTTCTTCAAGGAAGGCGATCGCCAGTTCGCGAGAAACACTGGGAAAATCATCGAGGAACTCTTCGATCGTATTCCCCCCTTTGAGGTAGTCGAGCAGGGCTTGCGCGGGCACTCGCGTACCTACGAAAACCGGAGTCCCACTGACGACCTCCGGATCGGAATGCACAATTCCCTTCGGATCCATACGGCAAGGATACATCCGCAGAAACCCGATCGTTACGCAGGTCGACGGCCGCTAGCCGAGCGGCAGCCACCGCCCAATCTTGGAGCAATCAGGATTTGCGAATCTCCATCGTCTCGCGAATCACCCGGGCCGAGCCGACGCGTTCCAGCGTTCGGCGTCGGTTGCTTTCAAGAATCACCTCCACAGCATCGCGGAGGTTCTCTCTCGCCTCATCGAGAGTCTCGCCTTGCGTGTTCGCGCCTGGCAACTCCTCGATGAACGCAATGTAGCCGCCTTCTTCGGCTTCTTGAAAAACGGCCGTGAACGTAATCGTTGGTTCAGACGTCGTCATGTGCGTTCTCTTCAAGCGTGCGTCTACTCGTTATCGGCACTGCGGTAGTTTACCGTGGGCTGCGCAACGACAGACAACTTTGAAGGTCAGGTCGTATACTTCGGCGACGGTCGAGAACGTTCCGATGACGATTCTGGAAGAGGCTGGCGCTGCCATCCAAGCGCGGCGCATACAAAAAGGGTTCACCCAAGCGAAGCTTGCACGTTTGGCTGAGGTGAGCAGACGCCATGTTGCCGCTGTCGAACGGGGCGCGAACGTCAGCCTTGCGATTCTTGTACGACTCTCAGCCGCGCTTGATCTGCGCGACTTGACAGTCGGTTCGCTGACGCTTCACCTTTCTGCCCAGCACCGGGCAGGCATTGACGTCATGGAAGTAGTGGACGATCTCAAAGAGGCGCAACGGCGGATCGGACTCAGTTTGGCGAGACTTGAGGAGGGGCGTGCGGAGTCGCCGACGTGAACGACTCGGCGATCATCCTCGATTACATCTACATCTGCGAGCGTCGCGGCGAACTTCTGGATCTCGGCGACTTCCTGGAGCTGTGGTTCTCGGCAAACGCGATCGCAGAGGATGCGTGTCTAAACGGTGAGCCTACGCCAGATCTGATTGACCGCATCCTAGCCGGCGAAGCGTAGCCTTCTCAATTCCGCTACCGCGCCTTACGCGCGACCCTCGCGGGAGTGTGTGTCCTCATTCAGAAAAACATGACTTTATTCCGCATGAAACATGCTGATATATCAGCATGTACGGGTGCTTTTTCTACATGAGTAGGGAAACCGCGCCTGCTGTCACTCCTTTCGTGAGGGCGCCCTCCAACTTAACCGTCCCGCACGGGACACGGAGGGTGTATGTCGAAAGCATTTCGGAAGTCAGTAGCCCTTGGTTTGCTCATCAGTTGTCTATCCGCCACATCAGCATTCAGCGCAGTTCGTGACGGTCGCGAAGGTAGCGGATTCTTAACTTCCTTCAAACGAGCAGTCGTCCGCGTGCTGGACGCGATCGAGATCGTTTGGCCAAAGCCGTAGCGATGCGAGCAGGGGCAGGCGCGTGGCCTGCCCTTCGCATCCTCTCAAGCCGGCGCGAACTCCTGGTCAGGGTTATGCTCTGCCTCCTCCATGAACGAAGCAACGTACGTTACGTCGGACGCAGCGAGTTCGCGTTCGCGAGCAATCTCGCTGAGGTATCCGAGCGCGAGGAGAAGGTTGTTCTGAAGTCGCGCAGAAGCGAATGTTTGAAACATCTCATCGCATAGTTCTGGAACATCGCGCGTTCTCCCGCACAGCAAAAGAACTTCGACGATTCTAAGTGACGCAATCGCAGCCGCAACCGGAATTCCTAGCGAAAGGAACTCCGCCCGGACCTTGTAGAGTTCCGAAACGGCCTCGTTGTATCGTCCCTGCTGCCGCAGAATAGTTACCAATGCTGCTCGCACGTGCGGCATCTCCGAGACCAGCCCTAAGTCCGCGAAATACTGCAGGGCGCTGTTGAAGCATTTACGCGCTCGTGGGTAATCTTCGAGCTTCGCGGCACAGAGACCCGCGTTGGAGAGTACGTAAGCGAGCGTCTGCTGATCGCCAGCCTTCATCGCGAAGTCGGCCGCTGCTGAAAAGACATCCAATGCCGCATCGTAGTCGGCCATGCCAGCTAGGATGCTCGCGTAAATTGTCCGGGCCTGGACATATTTCTTGCGATCAACGCTGAGATCCAGCAACTCCGTTGATGCACGATCCACGATCGCTAATGCTTCCTTCGCCTTGCCCAACTCGTAGAGGGTTCTTCCCTCGATCAAGGCCAGAATCGTCGCATTAATGCGTGACGCTTCCGTACGGGAGTAGCACGCTCGCGCGTTCGTAACAGCGTCGTAAGCGTCGGCGAACTCGGAGAGCTCGAGATGCGCCGCTGCACATTCTCGCCAGGCGTCACCTTCGATTAATGGCAAATCCCGCGAGGGATCGTCCTTCAAATGCCGCGTCATCCGAAGGGCTAGGCGTGCCAGCCGCTGAGCATCACGCGGTGATCGCGGGAGCAGGTCATGCGCGCGGACGATGACGCGACTTACCGCATCATTTTGAAGCCGCTGCTCACACTGTTTCAGAACCTCCTGGCATCGCGCCTCCGGCGCCTCGCCTAAAGCAAGAGCAACCTTTTCCGCGTCGGAGTCGAAAGTATCGACCCAAACCTCCAGCAGCCGCGCGCACTCGCGAGTTGCTTCGATCATTTCGCTCGGCGCCACCCTGCCCCGCTCCGTTGCCCCTTCCTATCGGAGACACGGGGTTGTTCAATAGATGCAACCAGATCTCGTAACGTTTCATCCAATACACTGAGTCGGTCGGGACCGAGTGTCTTCGCCTTCGCCATCACATCGCGCACGAGTGCCGCGGCCTGTGCGTCGGTGGCCTCCGGTTTTGCGTCTGCAACTTCGGCGGTGTTCGGATCGCCGCGAAGTGCTGCGGTAGCTGCGGCGAGGTGTGACGCTGCCTCTTCAATGTGCTGGAGAGCGGCGACTAGATGGAGACCAAGATTGGTCAATTCCTTTGGGGGGATCTCAAGTGCGCGGACGATTCTCAGCAGGTAGATGACGCTCAGGTTGCCACCAGCAATTGCGTGTCGCACGTGCTGCCTGCTCATATCGGATCGCTTTGCTAACTCGCGGTCTGAAAGGCCTAGGTCGTCCTTCGCGCGTTGCAACAGGTCTCCGAGGCGAGTTAGGAGTCGAACCTCACTATGTGTAAGCCTTGTGCTCTGTTCCACCATGCGCGTCCTCCCATCGGTTACGAACGGGAAGTCTAGCAGGGTTGACATATATATAGTCCAAGGTGGACTATATAGTTGCATGGCAACCAGATTAGAGGAGTTCCTGAAAAGCCGAGGGGTCAAGCCTGCGCATCTCGCGCGAGAGTCCGGATACAGTCGCCAGCATCTGCTTCGCATCCGCATGGGCCGGATGGAGCCGACGCGGCGGTGTATCGCAGCCATCATCGCCGCGGTCCGAAAGCTTTCGCTCGAACCTGTGCGAGCCAATGACCTCTTCGACCTTGAGGAACCGTAGTTTGCCCTCACTAATTAAGGAGTGACGGCGAAGGAACCTTCCCTACCCCTCCTAGGGAGAAAAATTTTGTCCCGAGATCGCAAGGAACCTAGAAGCGTCAATCTCGATGAACTCGACTGGCTTCGGCTGCTCGGCGGCACAGGCGGGCGGAGGCTGGAGCGCCAACTAACAGCTTCCCTGAAGGTTAGTTCGACAGTAAGGATCACCCATGCGGAGAAGATAGACGCGTTACTCGTCCTCGCGGCCAGAGGAGTTCAGGCAGCGGAACGGATCGCTCGCTGTCTGGAGCAGAGCGAGCGCGTACGTCCTCGAAAGGCGCGCAAGGCTTCGCGATGAGGTCAACGCTTGAAACATGCAGTAACGTATGCGCGTCGTTGAATTCTCCCCGCGTCAGGACTTGATGGCTACCCGCAAATCGAAAGAACAGGCTTCCTTCACCCCTCCGCCGCCTACTATCCCCGAGGTCGAACATCAGGCTGTGGCCGACTTCGCGCGGAAGGCGTACCTCGACTATTCGATGTACGTCATCCTCGACCGCGCGCTGCCGCATGTCGCGGATGGACTCAAGCCCGTGCAGCGCCGCATCGTTTACGCGATGTCGGAGCTGGGGCTCGGTCCGAATGCGAAGCCGAAGAAGTCGGCGCGCACGGTCGGCGACGTCATCGGCAAGTTTCATCCGCACGGCGACACGGCCTGCTACGACGCCATGGTGTTGATGGCGCAGCCGTTTTCGATGCGCTATCCGCTCGTCGAGGGGCAGGGCAACTTCGGGTCGCCCGACGATCCGAAAGAGTTCGCCGCGATGCGCTACACCGAGGCGAAGTTGTCGAAGTTCGCGCAGTCGCTGCTGTCGGAGCTGGAGCAGGGCACCGTCGATTGGGGGCAGAACTTCGACGGGACGCTGCGCGAGCCGAAGCTGCTGCCGTCACGCTTGCCGCACGTGTTGCTCAACGGTGCTTCGGGGATCGCGGTCGGCATGGCGACGGACATTCCGTCGCACAACGCGCGCGAGGTGGTCGGCGCGTGCCTGGAGTTGCTCGACAATCCTGACGCCACCATCGCGCAGCTCACGAAGCACATCAAAGGTCCGGATTTTCCGACCGAGGCCGAGATCATCACGCCGGCAGCCGAGATTCGCGAGATGTACAAGACCGGCAACGGCTCGATCCGCCAGCGCGCGAAGTGGGAGATCGAAGACGGCGACATCGTCATCAGCGCGCTGCCGTTCATGGTCTCCGGCAACAAGGTGCAGCAGCAGATCGCGGCGCAGATGAACGCCAAGAAGCTGCCGATGATCGAGGACATGCGCGACGAGTCGGATCACGAGGACCCGACGCGCATCGTGCTCGTGCCGCGCTCGAACCGCGTCGACCTCGACGAGGTGATGGCGCACCTCTTCGCCACGACCGATCTGGAGCGCACCTACCGCGTGAACATGAACATGATCGGCCTCAATGGCCGCCCTCGGCTTTACCCGCTCAAGGAGTTGCTGAGCGAGTGGCTGGAGTTCCGGATCGAGACGGTGCGCCGCCGGTTGCAGCATCGCTACGATCATGTCAACGCGCGCATCCACATCCTAGACGGCTACCTGATCGCGTATCTCAACATCGACGAAGTGATCCGCATCATTCGCCGCGAGGATGAACCGAAGCCGGTGCTGATGGCGCGCTTCAAACTCTCCGAACTGCAGGCCGAGGCCATTCTCGAACTGAAGCTGCGTTTCCTGAACAAGTTGCAGGAGGTGGAGATCCGCGGCGAGCAGGCCAAGCTCCAGGCTGAGCGCGCGGACCTCGAGAAAATCCTCGGATCGAAGGCGCGGCTGCGCAAGCAGGTTCGCGACGAGCTGGAAAAAGATGGCGCCGAATTCGGCGACCGCCGCCGCTCGCCGATCGTGGAACGTAACGCCGCGAAGGCGCTCGATGCCGCGGCGCTCATTCCGTCGGAGTCGGTGACGGTGGTGTTGTCGGAACGCGGCTGGATTCGCGCGGGCAAAGGACACGATCTCGATCCGAGCACGCTTCAGTACAAGTCGGGCGACGCCTTCCTGCACGCGGCGCGCGGACGGAGCAATCAGCTCGCAGTCTTCATCGACTCGATGGGGCGGACGTATTCGCTGCCGGCGCACGAGCTGCCGTCGGCGAAAGGGCACGGCGAACCGCTGACGGCGTTCACATCGCCCGCGCCCGGCGCGACGTTCGTGGCGGTGATGATGGGTGACCCCGAGGATCTGTGGTTGCTGGCGACGGACGATGGATACGGATTCGTAGCGCGGCTCGAAGATCTGCAGACCGACCGCAAAGCGGGCAAGGCGGTCGTCAATGTGAACGACGGTGCAACGGTGCTCCGTCCGCAGCGCGTGACGACGATCGAAACCGATCGCGTGGCCGCGGCCACGACCAGCGGCAAGTTGCTCCTCTTCGATGCCGTCGAGCTGCCGCTTCTGGCGCGCGGCAAAGGCGTACAGACGATCAAGCTCCACAAGACGGAGCTGTTCCCGGAGAAGGTCGTCGGAGTGGCGGTCATCGCCGCGGACGGAATGCTGATCGTGCAAGCCGGCAAGCGCCACACGAATCTCAAAGGCGCGGATCTCGAGCCGTACATCGGCAAGCGCGCGCAGCGGGGATTGAAGCTGCCGCGCGGATTTCAGAATGTGACGTTGATTCGGGCTTGGTCGGATCGAGAGGCTCGAACTGGTGAGTTGGTAATGTAGTCAAAGGGTCACGCGGTCACGCGGAGGTCGCGGAGAGGCGGAGGTCGCAGAGAAAACCTCTTCTTCTCCGCTTTTCTCCGCCTCTCCGCGTTCCCCGCGTGAAACGTTCTCTTATGACGACTCGCCGCCGCATCGCACTCGCTCTCATCATCATCGCCACCATCGCCCTCGACCAGGGCACGAAGGCGGTCGTGCGCCGAACGCTCATGAACTCCTATCCCGTGCGGCGAGGCGTCCTCACCCTCCTCCACACCGAAAACCCCGGCGCCTTCCTCTCCCTCGGCGCCGATCTTCCGCCGAACGTGCGCCACCTCATCTTCGACGGACTCGTGTCGATCGGACTGCTCGCGGCAGGATTCGTCCTCTTCACCGGCCGCATGCAGCCGGGACCGGATGACGTCGCGATCGCGCTGATCATCGGCGGCGGCATCGGCAATCTCATCGACCGCTTCCGCCTCGGCGGCCGCGTCACCGACTTCATCTACCTCCAGGCCGGCCCGCTGCACACCGGCGTCTTCAACGTGGCCGACATGGCCATCACCGGCGGCGTGCTCTGGCTCGCGCTATCGTGGATGTTCCGAAAGAAACCTGCATGAGCGACGGCTCGCCATATCTCACCTTCGATCGCGACGCGTGGGCCGCGCTGCGCGGCGGGACGCCGATGACGCTGACGCCGGACGACGTCGCGGAGCTGAGCGGCATCAACGAAGAGTTGTCGATGACGGAAGTCGAAGAGGTCTACCTGCCGCTATCGAGGCTGGTGAATCTCCACGTCGGCGCCGTCCGCCAGCTCCATCGCGTCTCCTCGCAATTCCTGAACACGCACGCTCCGAAGGTTCCGTACGTCGTCGCGATCGGCGGCAGCGTGTCGGCCGGAAAGAGCACCACCGCGCGCGTATTGCGGACGCTGCTCGCGCGCGGCGCCGATCATCCGCGCGTCGATCTCGTCACCACCGACGGCTTCCTGTTTCCCAACGCAGTACTCGAAGAGCGCGGACTGATGGAGCGCAAAGGCTTTCCCGAAAGTTACGACCGCGCACGGCTCATCGAATTCGTGTCGGATCTGAAGTCGGGGTCATCGCCGCTGAACGTCCCCGTCTATTCGCATTTCGACTACGACATCATCGACGAGCGCCAGACGATCGACCATCCCGATATCGTCATCCTCGAAGGATTGAACGTGCTGCAGACGGGATCGATCCACGCCGTCTTCGTCTCCGACTTTGTCGATTTCTCGATCTACGTCGATGCCTCGGAAGCCGATCTCGAGACGTGGTTCCTGGACCGCTTCCGCAAACTGCGCGAGACCGCCTTCCGCGATCCCGCGTCGTTCTTCCACCAGTTCGCCGCGATGTCTGAAGAGGAAGCGGTTGCGCTGGCGGCGTCGATCTGGAAACGGATCAACCTCGCCAACCTGCACGAGAACATCCTGCCGACGCGCGAACGAGCTCGGCTGATTCTGGGGAAGGGAACAAGCCATGTCGTGGAACGGGTTCTGCTCCGGAAGTTGTAACTTCGCGCCTCCCCTCCCTATGACCCCAAACATCTCCCGCGTCTTGTCGTTATTTGCAACACTCTTCGTCGTTTCTGCCGCCACGGCGTCCGAGCCATATCTGGTCAAAGAGATCTGGCCCGGGACACGGCCGGTGTCCGCGAATCCTTATTTCGTCGGTAACGTCGGTACCTCGACGTACTTCGCCGTAATGGACCCGTCAAGGAACTACTGGCTTTGGAAGACGGACGGAACAGGGGCCGGAACCGTGCAGGTTCCGACACTTGGAAATTTCATGGGCGAGGGTGCGCCATTCGGAAACTCGTTCCTGGCCATGGCGATTAACGCCCCGAACGACTACAGCCGGCAGCTCTGGAAGACTGATGGCACGGCTGCCGGAACGACAAAGTTGACGTCCATCGGTGGCAACCTCCACTTCGCCGCAGCGGCGCCGGATTTCAGCGCCGCTTTTTTGTTCGTCTCGTCCTCCGGCCCCACAGAAGTGTGGCGTAACGACGGAACTTCGTCAGGCAACGTGAAGCTCGGGACGTTCCCCGCGACGTCCGGGATTGGAATCGCAGCAACAACTTCGTCGATCGTGTTCAGCGCGGGCAATCGCATTCGAGCGATCGACACTTCGGACAGCTCGGGAACTGCGCAGGTACTCGCTATCGGAAGTGTGATCAATGTATCGGAGCGAGCCGGGTCCATCACAGTCTTCCAGGTATCGACCGCAACTTCGATGCAGCTCTGGAAAACCGATGGCACCGCGGCCGGTACGGTCCTGTTGCGGGACCACTTCGTCGACGGCGGCTTTGCGTCGGCTTTCGCGCGGATGGGCGGCTTCTGGTACTTCCTCGCGGACGATGGAGTCGCCGGCTTCGAACTATGGCGTACGGACGGAACCGCAGGCGGCACGTCGCTTGTGGCCGACATCACCGCCGGAGCTGCCGGCACCGCCTTCCATGGTCTAGTGGCAAGCGGCTCGACCATTTATTTTATTGGAACCTCGGGCACTCAGGACGGACTCTGGCGCTCGGACGGCACAGCCGCGGGTACGACGCTCGTCAAGGATGGACTCGCAGGCGCACAACTACTGTCAGGTTCGAACGGCACCGTTTTCTTCTCCTGGGACGACGGCGTTCATGGACGGGAGCCATGGCGAAGCAATGGCACCCTGGCCGGTACGGTTTTGCTTCGCGACATCATCCCGGGTGCCGCGTCATCGATGAGTAATGATGCGTCGTCGATCGCCCGGCCTGACGGCCTCACGTTGTTTGCCGCATCGAACGTTGAGAATGGCGTGGAGCCGTGGATTACGGACGGAACCGCCGCCGGCACGCGACTCCTGAAGGATGCGGCTGCCGACGCGCCCAACGGTTCGTCACCGAGAGCTTTCGCAACCGTCGGCAACAGGTTGATGTTCATCGCGGACGACAGCGGCGGTTCTGCAGTGTGGTCCAGCGATGGCACCGAGTCAGGGACGCAACGCGCCGGACCGATGACGGGGGAAGTGGGTGAGGCGATTGCCAGCGCCGGACTCTATTACTTCACACGGAAGACCAGCACGGGCGCGGACCTTTGGCGCAGCGACGGTACGGTGGAGGGCACGTTTGCACTACCACACGTCGAAGCGGCCGCCCTCCTGCCGATGAATGGCGGTGTGATCTTTCGGGGGCGCGACGATCTGCACGGGATGGAACCGTGGTTCAGCGATGGCACAGTTGCCGGCACGCGGATGATCGCTGACATCAATCCCGGAACCAACAGCTCTTACACGTACACAAATGGCCCTCTGGTCTCGAACGGAGTGCTCTTTTTCCCCGCTCAAGCAGGATCGTCGATCCCCCAGCCATGGCGCAGCGATGGAACGGCCGGAGGCACTCGAGCCATCACGCAGGACGCTCCCAATCCTCGGAGCTTTACCGACGTCAACGGAACGATCTATTTTGCTGGCGATCTTGGCGATTCGGCGTTCGACCTCTGGCGTACGGATGGGTCCAATGGGGGCACCGTCCGGATACGACATTTCGGAGCGCTCGATCACGCTCCCTCGTTGATGTGGAGCGTCGGCGGGAAACTGTTCTTCATGCTGCCGCGCGCCGGAGAGCTCTGGCGCAGCGATGGCACCGAGGCCGGCACCGTGATGGTCAGCAAGGTTTCGGTACCACAGTGCCCCAATCCTGAGGACTACGTCGTCATGGACGGGGTGCTCTACTGGATTTACGTCGGCAGCTCGCCATCGGCATTCGAGCTATGGCGCAGCGACGGAACAAAAGCAGGCACCTACCAGATGCCGGCAGCCATCGACGCGAACTCCGGGAATGAGGCGGAATGCACACCGCATCGGATCATTGCGGTGTCCAAGCGCTTGTTTTTCGCTGCCCCCGATTCCGCGCATGGTGTCGAACTCTGGACGAGCGACGGTACATCGTCAGGGACGCGCATTCTGTTCGACCTGAATCCGGGCACGCCGTCTTCCGGTCCGACGTGGCTCGGCGTTGTGGGAACGACGCTCTTCTTCGATTCGTCTGACGGCGTTCATGGACGCGAGCTATGGGCCTACTCTCTCGCGGAGCCACAACGGCACCGAGCAGTCAGATAGCTGTCCTCTTAGGTTCGATTCGCAAAGTACCGCTTCAACCAGGCCGACAGCCCATCCAGCCCGGGGAACAGCACGCGCTCGGTGACGTTCGCCTGATCGAGTTTGTCGCGCACTTCCCACTTCAACGACGCCGGGATGATGATGCGCCGATACGTCGCCTCGCGGCGTTTGAGCAGATCTTCGAGCTGCAACTCCGGCGATGAGGGGAGCGAGAAGAGCGCGAACTGGTTCACGATCCGTTCGTCGAGCGACGGCGGCTCGAAGAAGACGACGAAGTCGCGTTTCGACAACGCATCGAACTCCGCCAGCGAGCTTGCCACCCGGTTGAGCAACTCGGCGGTGAAGATGTTGACGTCTTCGTCGTGGAGGAGTTTGCGCAACGGCCTGGGGAGCAACTCGTTTGTCTTGCCGTAGTCGACGCACCAGATCGCGGCGTCTTCGTCGTAGTCCTTCAAATTCTGCGTCGCGAAATGCATGGCCACCAGCGGCGAGTAGCTCCAGTCCAGCAGCCGTGTGGGCAGGCCGTGATGCTTGGCCAGCGACAGCCAGTTCCACACCCAGTCGCCGTGCACCGAATTGCGCAGCGCGTACTTGCGGAAGCTGCTCAGCAGGTGCCGTTCGTGCGGAACGTAGCCGCCCGTCTGAAGACTGGTCTCCAGCGAATGCGACTCGCGCGGCACACCGCGAAAGACGAAGCCCGAGCGGAAACGGTTGATCCCCTCGCGATACGACTCGGCGAAGGCGGCTTCCTGCAACTCGGTCCAGGTTTTTACACGCACATCCACGCGGACTACTTCTGCAAAAGTAGTGCGGACGTCTCGTCTGCATCCGCCGAGCGTCCTCGCCCGGCGGGGGTTTCTGTGAGGCTCCCGCGATGTAATTTCAGAAACCACCGTCGGGCGAGACGCCACGCCGGATGCAGGCGCGGACGCCCACACGACGCTCCGCTACAATCCGGCGATGCGTACGCTGTTGACGTTCCTCCTCCTTACGACGACTACCGCCGCGCTGGCCGCACCGCCCCCCTTCGCGCCCGATCGAGAGGAAGGCGAAGGGCCGTGGACGCGGCTCATCATCCGCGGCGTCACGCTCGTCGACGGCACCGGCGCGCCGCCGATCGGGCCGGTGGACATCGTCATCGAAGGGAACCGCATCCGCGAAGTGCGCAGCGTCGGATTTCCGAAGGTGCCGATCAAATCCGAATCGCGGCCGAAGGATGCCGTCAAGGAGATCGACGGCACCGGCATCTGGGTGCTGCCCGGCTTCGTCGACATGCACGGACACTCCGGCGGCGCGGAGCAGGGGACGACGGCCGAGTACGTGTTCAAGCTGTGGATGGCGCACGGCATCACCAGCGTGCGCGAGCCGGGATGCGGCAATGGCGTCGACTGGTGTCTGCA
>JAFAOU010000130.1 GCA_019247495.1 Acidobacteriota bacterium | reverse complement strand
CGCAGTCCACGCTTTCCGCGGCAATGCACCGAAGGACGGGACGCCCTCGCTTACCTTGTCGAGCATGAACACCTTCATCACGCCCGACGCTCCGTAGAGGAGCGCGGTCAGGATCTGCAGGACCCACAACAGGATGTTCATCGTTAGACCTCGGCCCGATTGTAGATGATCATTTGGGACGGCCGCCGGCGCCGAGTCGTGCGTCGCAGGAAACAGACCGAAGAGCTGACACCTTGTCGAAGACACCTTGTCGAATTGGGGTGACTTGACCCCGTCCAGCGGCGCACCAATACTTTCGGAATGCAGGCTCTTTCACCTCGCCGGATTATCAGCATGACCGCGTTTGGCGTTCTGACAATCCTTGTCGTGCTGCTGTCCGTCGATGTCCTGGGCGTGCTGGGGGCCGGAGACTTCAAGGAATCGCGGGAACGCCTTCCGGGGGCGACCGTCGAAGCCTGGAATCACCTCGACCCCACCGCCAGGCAATTCCTCGATAAGGAACACGACGTCGTCGTCGAAGAGATACGCCGCCGGGTCGAGCACGAGCATCTTCTGTTCGCGCTGAAGTTCGCGCTCGTGGGCGGGATTCTTTATGCGCTTCTGCAGGGCGTACTAGGGCGGGGTGAGGCTCGCATCGAACGAACTTCGTTCGCGGCATTGATCGTATGGGCGGCAGTTGTGGCAGCGGCGATCGTCGACCTCCGAAGCATGGCAAACCAGACGTTCCTGGTCACTCTTGGAGGGTGGGCGCGGCAATACGAGGAGCTCAGAATCGGCCCGAACGCCGTCGACCTTGCCTGGGAGGCGTTCCTTGCAAACAATCTTCTCAGTCAGCCGCACTATCCAGCGCTTCGTGTGAGCGGCCAAATCCTTACTGCCCTCCTGTTCGCATTTAGCGCGTCATTGTTCTTAGCACCAGAAGAATGCGATAACGATCCCGCTACGGCACTGGTAAGCGGCATTTGTGCGGTGCTCAGTGTCGGCCTGATGACCATTGCAGCGATCAGCCTCCGGCCGGCAGGCCTCGCCCTCCGGCTGGATCTGAGTTTCGGCGCCTTGGCCATGATTCTCTCGGCGGGTCTCGCGTACGCTTCCAAGGCAAACTACCGCGGAGGCGGTGTGCAGGGCTGAATCGCGAGAGGGTTCATGCGTAAACGCTACATAGCAATTGCGATCCTCCTGATTCTCGCGATGGCCCTTCGGGCTGATATTTCTCCTGACGTTTATAGGAACTTGCAGAGGAAGGCGCCGGAGGTTTTGTACGTTCAAATTTCCTCGGTGGACGTTCATCGAAGATTCGCGAAACCGTCGAGCTGCTCGTTCTTCGATTTCGAGGTCATCCGCGAAATCGAGGTTGAAGCACGCGTTCTGCGAGCGGCTCGTTCGGAGACCGGCGTTCGGGCGGGCGACGTCATCAGGATCGCGTATTCGTCCGTCAACAGCTGTTCCGGCGTAAACGGGCCACGATCGATTCCGATGCTGCGGAAGGGCGATCGGGTGTATGCATTTCTGGCCAGACGCGGACGCACTCC
Organism: Acidobacteriota bacterium; assembly: GCA_019247495.1. GTDB lineage: Bacteria > Acidobacteriota > Thermoanaerobaculia > Gp7-AA8 > Gp7-AA8 > JADGNZ01. Next base: position 36,782 of record JAFAOU010000130.1, on the reverse strand, counting down.
TTTGTTCGAACCGGCGGCCCGAGGCGCGACGTTTTCCGGCTCGCAGCGCGGCGTTTAGCTCGTTGCAACATCCGCCGCTCCGCATCGTTCAACCAACCAATCAGTTCGTGCTGCGTCCAAGTACCGTCAGCAATCAGATTGTGAGGGGCAAGTTATGCGTGTGGTGATCGGACTCGCGGTGGTTGGACTTCTGGCTGCCGGTATGGCCGCAGCGGAGACGCCGGCGCCCAAACAGAGGCAGGCGTCGACATTCGAGATTCATGAGGCCAGCGGACCAATTCACGTCGACGGAAGTCTCGACGAGGAGGCCTGGAAGACGGCGACGGCGATCCCGCTCGCGTACGAGTGGAATCCCGGCGACAATCTTCCACCGCCTACGAAGACGGACGTGCTGCTCACGTTCGACCGCCAGAACCTGTACGTCGGATTCCGCGCGTACGATGCGAAGCCGTCCGCCATCAGCGCGCATCTGACCGACCGCGACATCCCGTTCAGCGACGACACGGTCGGCTTCATGATCGACACGTTCAACGATCAGCGGCGCGCGTTTCAGTTTCGCGTCAATCCGCTCGGCGTGCAGATGGACGCCACCAACAGCGACGTCGATGGTTCCGAGGATTGGTCGTGGAACGCGATCTGGGCGTCGGAGGGGCGGATCACCGCCGACGGGTACGTCGTCGAAATCGCAATCCCGTTCACGCAGCTGCGATTTCCGCGCGGCTCCGGCGTGCAGACCTGGGGATTCATGGCCTCGCGCGACTGGCCGCGGGAGGACAGACACCGCCTGCGCACGATGCCGACTGACCGAGGGGCGAGCTGTCTGATCTGCCAGTTCGACAAGCTGACGGGATTTCGCGATCTCCGGCCGGGACGCAATCTGGAGCTCGATCCGACCATCACCGCGCATCAGACCGCGGAGCGCGCGGATTTTCCCGATGGTCCGCTCAAGACCGGCGACGCCAAGGTCGATCCCGGCCTTTCGATGCGGTGGGGAGTCACGCCGAACGTGACTGTGTCCGCGGCGGTGAATCCCGACTTCTCGCAGGTGGAAGCCGACGCCGCGCAGCTCGCGGAGAACCAGCAGTTCGCGCTGTTCTTCCCCGAAAAACGGCCGTTCTTTCTCGAAGGGGCGGACTTTTTCTCCACGCCCATCAACGCGGTCTTTACCCGTACCGTCGCGAACCCGGACCTCGGCATCAAGGTGACGGGGAAGGAAGAGAAGAACGCATTCGGCGCGGTCATCACCAGAGACCGCATCAACAATCTGATCTTTCCGAGCTACGACGGTTCCGGCCTCGATTCGATCGATCAGAACGTCAATGCGGTCGTTGCCCGCTACCGGCGCGACGTCGGCAAGACGTCGTCGATCGGCGTACTGTTTACGGGGCGCTCGGCCGATGGCTACTCCAATGCCGTGTCCGGGATCGACGGCCTTTTCCGGTTTTCGCAGGCAGACTCGGTGACGTTTCAATATCTGCGCAGTGCGACCGAATATCCGGCGGCGATCGCCGCCAGGAACGGCCAGCCCTCGGGGAACTTCTCGGATGACGCTGTGAGCGTGCGGTGGAATCACGGAGCGCGCGATTGGCAATGGGCAATCCGCTACTCGGATCTTGGGCCGTTGTTTCGCAGCGACGCCGGTTTCGTCACGCGCGTCGATACCAAACAACCGAGCGGTTATATCCAGCGGACGTTCTGGGGCAAACCTGGCCAGTGGTACACGAAGCTGCAGTTCTTCGCAGGCGCGGACTGGACTACCGACAGTGCCGGCAAAATCAAAGAGAACGGTCAGGATTACCAGGTTACGTATCAGGGTACGCGGCAGACCTTCCTGCAGCTCACATACTCGCCGAACCGCGAGTATTTCCGCGGCGTTTACTACGACGACCCGCGCTGGAACTTCTATGTCGAAGGCCGTCCTTCGCCGAGTTTCTACGGCTATTTACAGGTCCGAGGCGGGAAGACGATTGATTTCTCGAATGAACGCCAGGGCGACGTTCTCGTCGCGGAGCCGGGAATGGAGCTGAACCTCGGGCGTCGTTTGTCCGCCGCGTTCGACCACACATACCAGCGGCTTAACGTGGCGGGCGGACGCCTCTTCACGGCGAACCTGACCCAGACCACGATCGTGTACCACTTCAACATTCGCACATTGGCGCGCGCCATTGTGCAATTGAGCGATGTGACGCGCGATCCGTCGCTCTATCGTTTTTCGATCGATCGCAAGTCGAAGGATCTTTTCACGCAATTGCTCTTCTCGTACAAGATCAATCCGCAGACCGTCTTCTACTTCGGCTACTCGGACAGCTCCTTTGGCGATGACCGCGTCGATCTGAAGCGGGCCGACAGGACGCTGTTTCTCAAAATCGGGTATGCGTGGCTTCTCTGATTATTGGCCGATCCGGAAATTCACCGTCAAATTAAATTCGACGTCCACCGGCTCGCCGTGGAGGCGGCCCGGTTCGAAGGTCCATTGAGAGATGGCTTGGAGCGCTGCGCCGTTCAATGCCGGGAAGGGCGACTGCGAGAGAAGGTTCACTGATCGGACGCAGCCTTCGCGCGTAATGACGCAACTGACGATCACCAACACGTTCGTTCCGCTTGCCATCGCGTGGCGCGCCGATTCCGGGAACAGCGGCTCGACACGGTGTTTGACGATGGGCGCGGTGATGTCGCCACCGACCTGATGTACCTCGGACTCCCTCACTGTACCCAAAGGGTCTTCGTCGAGGCATGGCGCCTGTTTGCGGCCGTGAACGAGAATGATGTTTGCGCTTGTCAGCGGCGCATCGATCGATGGTGGCGTCGCCAGCGACAGCCGCATCAGCGTCGTGACCGCCTTCTCGCACGCGTTATCCATCTCAATGCGTTTCATGTCGACGCGTTGCACGCGGCCGGCGATATCGCTGGTGGCGCCGGCCAGAGCCAGCCACTCACCGCTGCAATGCGAGTCGGCAATGACGGCGCCGGCCAGTCCAGGAGGCAGCACGCTCGGAAGAAAATAGGCCGGCGCGGCGACCGCGGTGGATGGAATCGTTCTCTTTGTCGGCCGGATCGTCGGCAGCCGGCAATCATTCGAAGCGATGCCGCAGTGGTTCTTACGCACCTGAAACTCTTTGTCGGTGAAGTAGAGGAACAGCGCCTCATCATTTCCCAGCAGCGGATCGGCTTCTGCCGTCTGGAGCCATTCCAGCCAGCGGGGATCGTCTTTGCGTTCGGCGCCGAGCATGCGCCGCAGCAGTTCGCGTCCGAACGCCTCGCGCGTGCTCGCTTCCTCGACCGGTGCGTTCAGCGCGGCACGGACGCTTTCGTGGATCAGCGTCGGATCGGGCACATACAAGCGGACCAGGTACCAGACGGACGCGGTGCGCATCTCTTCGACCGGCATGTTCAGGGAGGCGCCGAGAACGCCGGGCGGCATGACCAGGTGCGATTGGCGTATCGACGTCAACAAAGCCCGCCAGCCGGCGGCGTCGCGCATTCCGAGGAGGCGCGAGCCGTCGGCAACTGCGGCCGCGGGACGACGCCAAAGCGCCTGCGTGAAGAAGGCGGCGTCGGGCACGTAGCCGTGCTCGCGAAGATCGGCCGCGTAGATGTCGAACGCGTCGGGACGCCTCGACACGGCCGTGGCGATGACCTCATCGATCGCCGGCGGAAGTTTTCGCGTTGCATTGCGTGCGAGATCGACATCGGCAGCCTCGCCGAGAACGACGAGCGCGCGAACCTCTTCGCGCGCGGCGCCGGCGTCGCTTTCCGTTGTGATCGCCGTGCGCAATTGCGGCAGGACGCTGGTCATCCCTCGCACGAGCGCGACGCGCGCGGCGGCTGCACGCGTGACGCTGTCGTTCGCGGCGAGTGCGGCTCCGACGCGCGCGGCGATGCTGTCTGCGTTCGCTTCGTTGACGAGTTGAGCGACCGAGGCGGGCGTATCGGCAGCCATTGCGGTCGCAGCCAGGAGCGCCAGCAAGCAGAAGATCGGTTTCGCCATCGGCGCCGAGAGTATAAAGAACGCCGATGTTCATCCGCCCCGTCACACGCGACGACCGCGACTCCTGGCTGCGCATGCGCGAGGCGCTGTGGCCGTCACCTGCCAGGGAACATGCGGGCGAGATCGAGCGCTACTTTGCCGGTGAGGTTCGCGAGCCGCTCGAGGTGTTGATCGCGTTTGACGAGGCGGCAATCGGCTTCGTCGAGCTTTCGATCCGGCCGTACGCCGAAGGGTGTGAGACCGATCGCGTGGCGTTCGTGGAGGGGTGGTACGTCGATCCGGATGCGCGGGGAACGGGAGTCGGTGCGGCGCTGATTTCCGCCGCGGAGCAGTGGGGGCGTTCGCAGCGATGCACCGAGCTCGCATCGGACACCGAGGTGGACAACGTTTCGAGCGCGGCTGCGCATCGTGCGCTCGGTTTCGAGGAAACTGCGATCGTGCGATGTTTCAGGAAGTCATTGTCATGAAAATCCTCGTCCTGAATCCCGGCAGCTCATCGATGAAGTCGGCGGTGTACGAGATGCCCGGTGAGAAACGCGCGGCCGAGGGTGAGGTTGACGCTGTTGGCGTTCGCGTCGTCCACGGTGGATCGCGATTCGAGACTCCGGCGATTGTCGACGACGCCGTGCTTGACGAAATCGGCAAGCTGTCCGCGCTCGCGCCGCTGCACAATCCGCTGGCGGTCAAGGCGATCGAGGACGTTCGTCGCGAACGGGCCGGCATCCCGATCGTGGCGGTCTTCGATACGGCGTTTCACCGCACGCTGCCGCCCGTGGCATCGACGTACGCGATTCCGCAGGACCTTGGCATCCGCCGCTACGGCTTTCACGGCATCTCGTATTCGTACGTTTCCAAACGCCTCCACGCGCTCGACGCCGGCGACAAACTGATCGTCGCGCACCTCGGCAACGGCGCCAGCGTCTGCGCCATCCGCGGCGGACGCAGCATCGACACGAGCATGGGTTTCACGCCGATGGAAGGTTTGGTAATGGGAACGCGCGCCGGCGATCTCGATCCGGGCGCCATCCTCTATCTATTGCGCAACGGCGCGACCGACCTCGATGATCTCCTGAATCATCGCAGCGGCTTGCTCGGCCTGTCCGGAATCACCGGCGATGTGCGCGAGCTGTCCGCGTCGTCCGATCCGAACGCCCAACTCGCGCTCGACGTTTTCGCGTACCGCGCCGCGAAGTACATCGCCAGCTACTGCGCGGCGCTCGACGGCGTCGATGCGATCGCCTTCACCGCCGGCATCGGCGAGCACTCCGCCTCGATGCGCCAACGAATCTGCGAACGCCTCCGCTTCCTCGACGTGATCCTCGACGATGCCGCGAATCGCGCGCCGCGCACGGACGAACGCCGCATCAGCGCGGGGAGGGTGGGTGTGTGGGTGATTCCGACCAATGAAGAGCTGGAGATCGCGCGCTCCACGTACGAGGTCTTATCTGCGTAACATCTGCGCCATCTGCGGATAGCGACCTCCGATAGAATCGCCCGCGGCGCATGAAGATCTACATCGCTCAGTTGAATCCCACGGTCGGCGCGCTGGCGGCGAATGCGGAGTTGATCCGGCGGGCGTATGCCGAGGGGGTTGGGGCGGGGGCGGATGTCGTGCTGGTGCCGGAGCTGGCGGTGACCGGGTATCCGCCGCTCGACCTGCTCGATCGCGAAATCTTCGTCGATGCCGCGCTGCGAACGCGCGATGAGCTCGCGGCCATGACCGGCGAGACCACGCTCATCTTCGGCTGCATCACTCGCAGCGCCTCGTGGTGCGGCAAGCCGCTGCACAACGCCGCGATCGCCGCGCGCAACGGCAAGGTGATCCTCGAGCAGCACAAATCGCTGCTGCCGACCTACGACGTCTTCGATGAGATGCGCTACTTCGAGCCGGGACGCAGCGTCGGCGTCGTCGAGATCGCCGGCGTGAAAGCCGGCATCGCGATCTGCGAGGACTTTTGGTTCGACGACGAAATCTTCGGCATCAAGATCTACTGCCGCAATCCGATCGACGAAGTGGCGCGGCAAGGTGCGCAAGTCATCCTCAACATTTCGGCGTCGCCGTTCAACAGCGGCAAGCGGCGCTCGCGCTACGAACTCTTCTCGCGCATCGCCACGCGTTACGACGTGCCGCTCGTGTATGTGAACCAGGTCGGCGGCAACGACGAGCTGCTCTTCGATGGATCGTCGATCGTGATCGATGCGAAAGGGCAGACGATTTTCTGTGCGCCGGCATTTGAGGAGCACAACGCGCTCGTGCAGCTTCAAGGCTCGCCGTGCGAGTCGGTGCTGTCGCTCGAAAAGGATGAAGAAATCGGATCGGCGTTGATCCTCGGCCTGCGCGACTACATCCGCAAGTGCGGCTTCAAGGACGTCGTGATCGGCCTCTCCGGCGGCATCGACTCCGCCGTCACCGCCGCGATTGCCGTCGAAGCGCTCGGCGCGGATCACGTGACCGGCATCGCCATGCCGTCGCAGTTTTCGTCGCAAGGCTCGATCGATGATGGGCGCGCGCTCGCCGAAAACCTCGGCATCGCCTTTCACGTCGTGCCGATCGCGCCGATTTACCAGCCATACGAAACTGCGTTCAACACGCTGTTCGGCAACGAGACGTTCGATCTGACGAACGAAAATGCGCAAGCGCGGATCCGCGGTAACATTCTCATGGCGTGGTCGAACCGCACCGGCGCGATGGTCGTCTCCACCGGCAACAAATCGGAGATGGCGGTCGGCTACTGCACGCTCTACGGCGACATGGCCGGCGGCCTCGCGCTCCTCGGCGATGTTTACAAGACGATGGTGTACCGCGTGGCGCGCTGGCTGAACCGCAATCGCGTGGTGATTCCGGAGTCGTCGATCACGAAGGCGCCGTCTGCCGAGCTCCGTCCGAATCAGACCGATCAGGATTCGCTGCCGCCGTACGAGGTGCTCGACGGAATCCTCAAGCTCTACATCGAGGAGTGGCTGGAAGTCGACGCCATCGTCGCTGCCGGCTTTGATCGCGAGCTGGTCCTGCGCGTCCTGAAACTCGTCGACGCGAACGAATTCAAACGCCGTCAGGCCGCGCCGACGCTGCGCGTGTCGAACAAAGCATTCGGCAGCGGACGGCAGATGCCGATCGCGCAGCGGTGGCGAAGAGAATGAGGACTGTCATCCTGAGCCGCCGCAGGACGGTCGAAGGACCCCCGGCTGATAACCACGGTAGGGTGGCGGCAAATCACGATGCAAGCACGGAAGGGGGTCCTTCGACCGTCCTCCGCTGCGTCGGCTTCGCCTCTGCAGCTCCGGCGGCTCAGGATGACAGGCCACGCCGGATCGGAATGATCGCGTTGCTCCTTTTCCTCACTCTCGCCTGCCACCGCACGAACATCGATCGGGCACAATGGCAATCGATGTCCGCAAACGAGAAGTCGCTCTACGTCCGCACGCTCCTCGGCCACGAGAAAACGAAAGAGGCGAAAGGCGGCAACGACCGGGTGTACGCGCGTTCGATCGACGACTACGTGAAAAGCATCGACGATGCGTACGCGCACGGCGACACGCGCAGCGTCGACGCGATTTTCGAAACCATGGGGAGTCCGCGTTGACGCCTGTCGTCCCACATCCTCCGCTCGCCGATTACTACGATGCTCCGGAAGAGCGGGAGCACTTCGTACGCGATCTCTTCGACGACACGGCGCCGTGGTACGACTGGTCGGTCGCGTTCCTCAGCTTCGGCTCGGGCGGTATGTATCGACGCCAGGCTCTCGAACGCGCGGGGCTTACAAAGGGCGCGCGCCTTCTCGATGTCGCTACGGGCACCGGCGTCGTGGCACGGGCGGCGGCGAAGATCACCGGCGATGCGAATGCGATCGTGGGCATGGATCCGTCGATCGGCATGCTCATCGCCGGCCGCCCGAAGGCGCGCTTCTCACTCGTCGAAGGCGGCGGCGAACATCTCCCGTTCCGCGACGAGTCGTTCGACATGATCAGCATCGGTTTCGCAATGCGGCATTTCGCGGACCTCGACACCGTCTTCCGCGAATGCCGGCGCGTCCTCCGTCCCGGCGGCCGGATGCTGATCCTCGAGATCACCGCCCCCGAGTCGCGCGCCGCCCGCACCTTCCTCGGCGCGTACATGGGCGGCGTCGTTCCCGCGCTGGCGACGGTGATTGCCCGCGACCGCAAAGTCGGAAGGATGCTGGCCTACTACTGGGCCACGACGCGCGACTGCGTGCGACCGTCGGTGATCCTCGACGCGCTGCGCGGCGCCGGATTCAGCGATGTGAATCGCCACGTCGAGCTTGGGATGTTCAGCGAGTACGGCGCGACGAAATAAGTTACAGCTCCGCCGCTGCCGCTTCGTCCTGTTTTTCCTTCAAGCGCGCGATCTGGATCTGCAGGAACTCGCGCAACGGATCGCGCTGCTCCGGCTCCATGTCGGCGAATGAAATCGCGGAACGGAACACGTACTCGGGCCCATCGCCTGCGCGCCGCACCTGCACGAGCGAACGCAGCACTTTGCACGGGATGTAAATGCCGCCGTAGCTGGGAAAGACCAGCGTGGCCGGCGCGCCGGCGTTGACCGGCGAGCGATGGATGACCGCCGCGCCGCTCAGACTGAGGTCGATCAACTCGCCGTCGATGTCCGAAAGCTGCACGGGAATCGACGCCGTCGGAAAGCGCTCGGATCGACGTCTGTCACGGCCGGACGGCATGCTCGTATTCTGACATGGGCCGCGGCGCTGCGTCGCGCACGAAGGCTCGCGCAGCAATTAGCGCTCCGCGTTGCGCCATGGGCGTAGCTTAAGCGTTTGCGCGGCGTTCGCCGTCGGAACGCTGGTGTCTCGCCGGCTGGACCGGCGGCGTCCTCGCCGCCGAATGGGAGGCTTGCAAGCGTCGTGTTGCCAGCGAGACTTGAGGGTTTGCCGGTTCGGCAGCGAGGACGCAGCCGGGCCAGCCGGCGAGGACGCCAGCGCTCCATTGCGCGCTTACGTTAAGGCATTGGCGCGTTACGCGGAGAGACCGGCCGCATCCACGGCGGTTCGAGCCTCGCAATTTTCGCGAAGACCGGGCACCACCGGTCGTGCGCACCATCGAGGTAGCCGCAGCTCAGGAGGAAAGACCCGGTGATCTCGCCGCCGGTGAAGACGAAGGTTTTCTTGAAGAGGCGTACCCATTCGTCCTTGGATCTCGGGTGATGCGCGTCGAGCCACGCCCCGAATCCTCCGTGCGATTTGCGGAGTTCGACGATACGGCGCGCGTTTTCGATCGCCGCGTCGATCTTCAGGCGATTGCGAATGATGCCGGCGTCGTTGAGCAGGCGTTCGCGGCGTTTGCCGGTAAAGCGGGCCACGCGATCGATGTCGAAACCGGCGAAGGCAGCGCGGAAGTTGTCGCGCTTCTTCAGGATCGTCAGCCATGACAGGCCCGCCTGATTGATCTCCAGCACCAGGCGCTCGAAAAGTGCGTTGTCGTCCGCGATCGGAAAGCCGTATTCGTGATCGTGATACGGGCCGTGAAACGGATGGCCTGGCGCGATGTCGCAGTAGCTCATCCCACGCTCCGTTCTTCCACCGTCGTCGAGAACGATTGGTCATCGACGTCGAGGTAGAGCTGACGTTCGGTGATCGTCAATGAGAGTGAGGCTCGGCGCGGCACGATTTCGGCCACGCGTTCGATGAAACCACGGCCGAAGGTGTAGACCCGAATGTCATCGCTGCCGTGGATCTTTTTCCCGGCGAGCTGATTGAGCACCATGGCCGGATCGCGATGCGTGTAGATGGCGGCGCGGCCGGCCAGTTTGCTGCCGCGATGCAGCCGGTCGGCGTCCGGCGCGCCGACTTCGATCCAGGCGGTGATGCGCCCGGTGAGATCGCGCACCAGCACCGCCGGCTCGTCGCCCGACGCAACTCCCTCGGTCAGCGCGATGCCCTCCGTGTATTCGAGACAGTAGGCGAGCACGCGCGTCAGCATGTACTCGGCCGTCTCCGACGGCTGCCGTGCGACGTGCAACTCGAACGTCTCGTAGACGCCGCGGTCGACGTCCGAGAGTTGGATCGTGAAGCGGTACATCGTCGCCGTGAGCGCCACTACTTCGAATCGTCCTCGTAATCCATGTGCAGTTTGTGCATCACGCGATGGATGAACGGCGCCAGGAGCAGCCCCAGGACGCCGATGAAGACCAGGCCGGAGAAGAGGGCGTAGAGCGACGCAAAGACTTTTGCGGCGTTGGTCTGCAGCGGATCGACCGGACCCATTCCGCCCAGGATCATCGACGCGTTCAGGAGCGAATCGACCCACTTCAGACCGGCGATGAAGTGATATCCCATCACTCCCGCTCCCAACGCGATGGCGCAGGCCAGGACCGAATAGCCGAAGTGGCCGATGACCCGCCGCGCGAACTGAACGCGCGTCAGAAGGCGGTCGCTACGGTGTTCATACATGGGGCGGGGATTAGATCATGCGCCGCGGATTGGGGTTTGCATTGAAGGACGGCAGGTAGTTCTTCAGTACTCAACGGCTGAGCCATTGTGAGCGACAACACGTCTCATCGCCGGAAGTAGACCGACATTGGAACGGGTTGTATCTGCAAATAACCATGCTCCGGCGTCTTGCAACGGCAGTCCTCTGCGCGGCCGCGCTCGCTGTGTCTCTCCCTGCGGCTGCCCAGACCATCTTCGTCTTCGACACGTTCACAGTCGGCGCGAACACGATGTTGGAAGCGCACGCGCCGAACACCGGCGGCGCCTGGGCGCGTCAGACCGGCGCCAACGGCATCATTCTCAATGCGGCTGCCGACAACGCCCGCAACGTTGGAGCTGGTGACTGGAGCGTCTACACGAACGCGACCGTCGCTCCCGCGGCCGAGGTCGTCGTGGGTGTAACGGTGACCTTCACGAACACGAGCACGAACAACTTTATCGATCTCTTCGGCCGCGCGTCCGTCAGCCTTCTGCAGGCGTATTCGGTGCGGCTCGTGGCGAGCGGAGCGAACAACCTGACGCTGACGCGATGGAACGGCGGCACGCCGACGACGATCGCTACGGCCACCGTCGCCGTCACCGTGAACACCCCGATCGATATCGCGCTGTCGCTCAAGAACGCCGCCAAGTCGGTGACGATCAACGGCGTCACGGTCGTCTCCAGCGCCGACAACACGGTCGCTACGGCGGGCATCGTCGCGATCGGTATGCAGAGCAACGTTGCCGCGCAGACGATCGCCGACACCTTCTTCGCCTCGACCTTCTCACCGACAGCTGTCGATCATCTCGATGCCGTCGCCACGCGTGATGCCGGACGCACGCTCATCGAGTGGTCGACCGCGCGCGAAGTGCAGAACCTCGGCTTCCGCATCGCGCGCGACGACGGGGATGGCCGGCGGGTGGCGGCGTCGCGAGGACTCATCGCCGGCGCGGCCTTCATGGTCGCGAGTGCTTCGCTGCCGGCCGGCAATTCCTATCGCTGGATCGACACCGATCCGCGCGCGAAAACCGCGAAGGCGTGGTGGATCGAAGACGTCGATCTGTACGGCCACGGCGTCTGGCACGGTCCATTCGCCCCGCGGCCGGGGAGCATCGATCCGCGCCTGAATCTGTCGCAAACGTTCAGCGATCCAAGTCAGCGCAACGGCGTTGCGGCACGTACGCGGCTGCGGCCAGCGACGCTGGAGACCGTGAAGAGCGATCGCCGCCGCGCCATCGTGCCTTTCGCTGACGCGACGAAAAAACAGAAAGAGCTCGCCGCATCCGATGCGATCAAGATCGGCGTCGCTTCCGACGGTTTGTACCGCGTGATGCGCGCCGAGCTTGGACTTGCGGCGGACGCCGATCTGCAAACGCTTCATCTCTTCGCAGACGGTCTCGAAGTGCCGCTTGCAATCGACGGCGACGCGATCCTCTTCTACGGCCGCGCTCTCGATACCGCGTCGACCGCGACGCGCATCTACTGGCTCACGTCTGCAACCGGAACGAGCTTGAGGATGAACACCGCGTCACTCGTGACTGCGCCCGTGAGCACGCGCATGAACTTTCTGGCGACCGCGGAACGCAGTGAAAAGGTCTACTTTGTGACGTTCGCCGCCGGCGCCACGCCGGACAATTTCGTCGGCCCGCTCGTGTCGACCGACGCATCGAAGCCGACTACGCAAACGCTGCAAATCCGCCATCTCGATCCCGCGGGTCGGACGGCCAGGGTCACAGTCGACCTGCAGGGATCGAGCGATATCGGAGTCGAAGGCGAACATCACGTGACCGTATCTCTGAACGGTCAGCAGATCGGCGACATGACCTTCGCGGCGTTGTCGCGTGCCACGGCAACCTTCGACATCGCCACGTCGTTGCTCGCCGAGGGCGGCAACACCCTCTCGTTCGCGGCGTTGAACGGCGACGCCGACGCAAGCGTGATCGTCTCCGTCGCCATCACTTATCCGCACACGCTTGCGGCGGACGACGACCGGTTGCTCGCGGTCGTCGACGGCGGCGCGCAGACGTCGATCGCCGGTTTCAGTTCCAACGACATTCAGCTTGTCGACATCACCGACGAACGCGCGCCCATTCGCATCGTGCTGTTGCATGCGGAGAACGGGCAGGTCACATTCATTGCGCCGCCTGATGGTCCGCGAACGATTCTGGCCATCGCGTCATCGAAGCTCGCGCCGCCGGCGTCCATTGTTCGCAACGAGCCGTCCTCGCTCTCCACCGCTGCCGGCGCGGACGTCGTCATCATCAGCCATCCGGCGTTCATCGCTGCGCTCGATCCGCTCGTGAAAGTGCGGCAGTCGCAGGGTCTCAGCGTCCTCGTCGCAAACATCGACGACGTTTACGACGAGTTCAATTACGGCGCGAAAGATCCGCAGGCCATCCGCTCATTTCTCATTGCCGCCAAGCGTTGGCAAACGCCGCCGCGATACGTGCTTCTCGTTGGCGATGCCAGCATCGACGAGCGCGTCTACCTCGGCATGGGCGATTTCGATTTCGTTCCCACGAAGCTCCTGATGTCTGATCTGCTGCTGACCGCCTCGGACACCTGGTTCACCGATTTCGATGACGACGGCGCGCCGGACATCCCGATCGGCCGCCTTTCCGCGCGCGTGGCCGCCGATGTCGCCGCCGAGGTTGCGAAGATCGTTGCGTACGAGACAGACGCGCGGCCGCTGTCGCGGAAGGTCGTGCTCGTCAGCGACGCCGATGCAGCTGTCGACTTTCACGCAAACAGCGTCGCTCTCGAAGACAGCATCCCGGCCGGTTTCGACGTCGTCGACATCAACGTCGCCGCGAGCGGTGGGGCAGCCGCGCGCCTGCAACTCCTGAGCACGTTCGACGACGCGATGCTCGTCAACTACATCGGCCATGGCTCGGTCGAAATCTGGAGCAACAGCTCGTTCTTCGGGCGCGCGGACGTCGGCACTCTTCCGGCTGGTGGACGCACGCCGATCGTCCTGGCCATGACCTGTCTCAACGGCTACTTCCACGACATCTACACCGACAGTCTCGCTGAGACGTTGCAGCGCGCGCCGAACGGAGCCGTCGCGGTGTGGGCGTCATCGGCGCTGACCAGCCCCGAGGCCCAGCTCCCGGCCGACGAAGCCTTGCTGCACGCGCTCCTCGCCGGCAGCGACATCCGCCTCGGCGACGCCGTCGCCGCCGCGCAGAAGAGCTCCTTCACGCCGGACATCCGCCGCACGTTCATCCTCTTCGGCGATCCGGCGATGCGTGTCCGCACGCAGTAACCGAAAACCGGTTTCACCACAAAGACACAAAGAGCACAAAGGGTTTTCTTCGTGTCCTTTGTGTCTTTGTGGTGAAACGCTTTTTACAACTGCCCTTCGAGCAGCGGCAGCACCAGCCGCGCCGCCCATGCCCGAAGCCGCCAGGCGCGCGGCGCTTTCGGATGCCGTTCGCGCGCGCTGACCGTCCATGCGTGATTGATGTGTTGATCGATCGATGCGAGGAGTTCCCGCGCCAGCGTTTCGTCCTCGGCCACGCACATCACCTCGGTGTTCAGATTCGCCGAGCGCGGATCGATGTTGTATGAGCCGACCAGCATCGTCTTTCCGTCGATCACCAGCGTCTTCGCGTGCAGCGTATCGGGACCGCGGTACTCGCGCAGGTCGATGCCGTCGCGCACCATGCGCCGCCGGTATTTGATGTAGCCCGCGAACGGCAGCGCGCCATCGCAGGAGCGGAGCGAGTTCGTGACGATGCGCACGCGCACGCCTTCGCGCAGCTTTTTCTCGAGCAGCGTGAGCATCGATCCTCCGGGAACGAGGTACGGCGACTCGATCACGATCTCCGATTTCGCTGTGTCGATGACATCCGCCAGTTGATCGGCGACGCGATCGCCGGGCTGGCCGGCGAGGGGGTCGTGGAGGAATCGCACGGCCTCGGCGTTCCTCTGGCCTTCCGACCAATTGCGGCCGGTGTTCAGCGCGATGAATCCGTCCAGCGTTTTACCGGTCGCGGCCTCGTCGAGCAGGCGTGATGCCTTGAGTTTGTCCGCCGCCGAAACGCGAACGCGCAGATCGCTGACGTCGGTGCTGCCCCACAGATCTTCGAATCGTTTCTGGGCTTGCGCGGCCGAGGGACCATCGACGTAGACGTCGCGATCGACGAAGTTGCGCTTGCGAAGTCCGAAATACTCCTCGGCGAGATTGCGTCCGCCGGCGATGTAGCGTCCTCCGTCGACGACCACGACCTTCTCGTGCATCCGATGAAAGAGCCAGGTCGGATGACGAAACGTCATCGCGTGATAGACGCGAACTTCCACGCCTTCGTCGCGGAGATGGGCGAGCACGGCGCGCGGGATGTGCTGAAAATTCGCGTCGACGATCAGCCGCACGTTGCCGACGCCGCGCCGTTTTGCGTCGCGCAGCAACGCCAGCGCGGTGATAGTGATGCGGTCGTTGTGGGCGAGAAAGTAGACAGCAGCGATCTCTTTTTGTGCCTGCTGGATGATGTCGACACGAGCCTGCGCGGCGTCGCGGTCATCGTCGAGAACGCGAAAGACGTCAGCGTGCGCCGTCGCTGCGAGGGTAACTGCGAGGAGAAGCGCCGCGGTTCGCACGATTCGGCCCACTGCATGAGGTGAACCACATCCCGCAATACTCTCGACGGTTATTTGTTATCATCCGCGTCCAAATCCAAGACCGGGAACTCCAATGAAGCGACTGCTCCTTTCGATCGCCGTAACCCTCGCGTTCGCTGTACCGATACTCGCGGCGGACTCATCCGACGTCATGATCGCTTCGCTGGTCACACAGGCTCCCGGCCTGCGGCCGGACGTCCTCAAGCTCGCGCTCGCCGCGGCGACGAAAGCCGAAGACAGCGGACTGATCCCGAAGCGCAACCTGCTGACGGTCATCGATTACTCGCTGCCGTCATCCGAGCCGCGCATGTTCATCTTCGACCTCGCCGCGCACAAACTCCTCTTCCGCGAGCTCGTCGCCCACGGCAAATCGAGCGGCGGCAACATCGCGAACTTTTTCTCCAACAGCCCCGGCAGTCTCGCCACCAGCCTCGGCCTGTTCGTGACCGCGGATACCTACAACGGCGGCAACGGCTACTCGCTGCGCCTGCGCGGACTCGAAGAGGGCGTGAACGACATGGCGTGGGACCGCGCCATCGTTCTGCACGGCGCGTCGTACGTCAGCAACGAGGCCGTCAAAGTCCTCGGCCGCCTCGGCCGCAGTTGGGGATGCCCGGCAGTGCGTCCGGAGATTTCGCAGCAGATCATCGACACAATTCGCGGCGGCAGCCCGGTCTTCGCTTACTACCCCGATCAGAGCTGGCTTTCGACCTCGGCGTTTCTCAAGCAGGTCAAACAGGTCAGCGGCGTGGTCGCGAACGCACTCCGCTGATCACGCGCCGAACTTTCCCATCTGATAGTCGCGGATCGCCTGCACGATTTCTTCGCGCGTGTTCATGACGAACGGCCCGTGCGCGACCACGGGTTCGCCGTACGGTTTCGCATGACCGAAGAGGAGGAGCGAGTCGTCCATCGCTTCAACCTCGATCTCATCGCCGTCGTCGTTCCAATCGACGAGATGGAAGCCTGGGAGCGCGGGCATCTTGCCCGCCGTTTTCTGCGGGGCCGGCGCGTCATCAGCGGCGGGCGGGAGGCCCGCGTTCCCAGGCGTCAGCTTTCCGCGGACGACGTAGAAGAAGACGTTACGCCCTGGCGGCGCCGGCAGGACGATGCGGCTTCCGGCATCCAGCGCGACGGTCATCATGTGCACGTCCGTCAGCGATTCGATCGGACCACGATGTCCGCTCCAGTCGCCGGAGATGAGATTGACGGTGACGCCGCCGTTCTCGAATGACGCGATCTGATCCTTCTGCAATCCGACATAGCGCGGCTCGGTGAATTTCAGCCGCGCCGGCAGATTGATCCAGAGCTGCAGGATCTCCAGCGGTCCGCCGCGTTCGAGAAACTCCGGCGGCGAAACCTCCTCGTGCTCAAGCCCGCGTCCGGCCGTCATCCACTGCACGCCGCCAGTTTCGATGACGCTTTCGTGTCCGCCGGTATCGCGATGCGTCAGCGAACCTTCGACGATGAACGTCACCGTCTCGAACCCGCGATGCGGATGCGGCCCAAACGGCAGCCCGCGATTCCGCGGCGGATACACCTGCGGCCCGTGATGATTGAGAAAGAGAAACGGATCGATCTGTTGAATCTCGTCATTCGGCAACGGCCGCCACGTATGCAGCTCGCCGATGTCGTCGCGAAGCGCGGGGTATTGCTTACGGATGGTTCGCATACGGGTTGTAGGGAGTCGGGTGTCGGGAGTCGGAGAGAACGAAGGGCTTTTCTTCGACTCCCGACTCCCGAACCCCGACGTCCTACGTTACTTCACAAACCGCACCCGGTGGTTCGCGGGATCGAACGTGACCACGTAATCTTTCAGAAAGCGGAAGCCGAGGTTGGCGACGGGGAAGAGATCGACGAAATCGACGCGCGGGTCGGTGAGGGCGATGGCGCCGACGTGCGCTTCCCCTTTCAACGGCGCGGAGTAGATGTCGAACTCGTTGCCGACGGTGCGTCCGTGGCCGACGACCTGCGGCTCGCTCGCCAGCGGCAGCGATTTCGCGAGCGATAGCGGCATCGAGAGGAGGGCGGGGCTGCCGCTGTCGATGTCCGTCGACACTTTCTGGCCGGCGACGTCGATGTCGATGTTCGGAACTCCGTGTTCGACGCGATAGGTCAGGATTTTCGCGCCGTCCGCGGCGGGCAGTGCGCCGCCGTCGACATTGAAGCGGCTGTTCGGGTAGTCGAACGTGACGATCAGACCGTTGAAGAGTTGCAGACTGATCACCCCATCGATCCCTTCGAAGTGCGCCCCGCCTTCGACAACTTCGACCTGACCGAAATGCGCGTCGCCGACGTCGACCGACTCGGCGCTCAGCACCCGCATCGTCCGTTGATTCTTGCCGCTCGGATCGCCGCCGATCGATTCGCCGATTACCGGCAGCTCCAGCGTCTTCGCGACGGCGGGCGTGACCTGAATCATGCCGCCGAAGCCGGTGTCGACCTGGAAGTGGAACGGACCTTTTCCATTCACCTTCGCTTCGATCACCGGCACGTGGCGCGTGAGGTCCATCGGCAGCTGCACCTTGCCGTGAATCATCACCTCGCCCGGTCCCTCGGGACCGCGGCGCTGCCTGCGCTCCGCTCCGCCCATGCCGAGGATTTGGCGCACCTCGGAGCCGACTTCCATCGCCGCGGGCGGATCGAAGTTCGACATGACGATGACGGTGTAGGGCGGCGCGATTTCGAGAACGGCGTTTACTCCTGGCGAACCGCCGGCGACGCCGATGTTGCGCTGACCGGGGCCATCGAGCTTGCTGCTGAAAACCCAATCGGTCCAACGCTTCGGCAGCAGCTTGTCGGCGAGCAGCGCCTGCGAAAAGCGCAGCAGATCGGCCGCGGTCGAGTAACCGCCGCCAGCCGAACTCGGTCTGGCGGGAAGAGTGTTGATGTTGTTCTGCCGCGTTGCCAACGGACCATCCGGACCTCGCTTCGTCAGGCCGACGGCGCGGTTCGGAACGTCGTCATCGACGGCGTACGAGGCGGTATCGGTCATGCCCGCGGGCCTGGTGAGGTGATCGCGGATGTAGTCGTAGTAGCTCTGTCCCGAGACCTTTTCGATGATCAGGCCGAGGACGACGAAGCCGGCGTTCGAATACTTCTGATCGGAGCCGGGCTCGAATTGGAGCGGCGCGCCGGCGAACAGCGGAACGTAGTCGGATAGCTTCCGCAGAGATGCGTGCGAGGTCATGAACTTCGGCCCGAAGATGTCGCCGAGCCCCGATCGATGCTGAAGCAGTTGCTCGATGGTGATCTTGTCCGCCGACGGTACGGGCAGGTCCGGCAGATGCTTGGCAATCGTGTCGGTGAGTGACAGTTTGCCGGCTGCGGCGAGTTGTCCAATCGCAACGTGCGTGAAGATCTTGTTGATCGATCCGAGGTTGAATTTCGTGTCGGTGCGGTTGGCGATGCCTTTCGCGGGATCGGCCATGCCCCACGCGCGCGATAGAAGCGGCGTCCCATCCTTCGCCACGAGCACGACGCCGGAGAACTTATCCTCGGATGCAGCCTTGTCGACGGCGGCGTTGATTTGATCGATCGGTGTCTGTTGCGCTGCCAGCGTCGAAGCGATCAGCAGCGCGAGTGTGCAGATGAGTGTCTTCATGATTGCCTCCGAACCGCAACGTACGCGGCAGTTGTGAAGCGATGATGAAGATCACGCGGAGGCGCGGGGACGCGGAGAGGGAAGCGTGAACGAGAACGTTGAGCCAATCCCCACCTCGCTCTCCGCCCACACCCGGCCGCCGTGCGCGGCGACGAGTTGGCGGACGATGGAGAGGCCGAGGCCGGCGCCGCCGGTGGAGCGGGAACGGGAGGCATCGACGCGGTAGAAGCGCTCGAAGATTCGCGGGAGTTCGCCGGCCGGAATGCCGGTGCCGCTGTCGACGACGCGGACGATCGCTTCGTTTCCCGTTCGCTCCCAGGTGATTTGGATGTCGCCGGGCTTCTCCATGTGCGCGACGGCATTCGCGAGAAGGTTCGTCAGGATCTGCACCGCGCGCCGCGCATCGGCGAGGACGACCACGTCATCGTCGCCTTCGACAACGAGCGCGACGCCGCGTTCGCGCGCTCGCATCTCCATACCGGCCGCGGCGCGTTTCGCGAGCGCGGCCACCGCAACCGGCTGCGCGTCGATCTCCAACCGTCCCGCTTCCGCCAGCGCGAGGTCCTGCAGATCGTCGACGAGGTGTGCGAGGTGCATGGTCTCCTCGTGCAGCGAGGCGATTCGCTCCGGTGTCGGCGTGGTGAGTCCATCCTGCATCGACTCCAGTTCGCAGCGGATGTTCGTCAGCGGCGCGCGGAGTTCGTGGGCGACGTCGCTGACCATTCGCTTGCGTTGCTCCTCGTTGCGATCGAGCGCGGCGGCCATGGCGTTGAAGCCGCGCGCCAGTTCGGCCAGCTCCGCGCCGCCGGCCGGCTCGACGCGGACGGTCAGATCGCCCGACTCCATCAGCCGGGCCGCCGCGGTGAGACGCTCGACGGGAACGCTGATCCAGCGGGCGATGGCGATGGCCATCAGGATCCCGAAGAGCGTTGCGCCGAGGAACGTCCAGAAGAAGGAGCGGTCGAGCGAGCGCGTCGGCGGCGGCAGCGCGTCCTTGTGGGCGGGGAGGATGAAGAGCGATCCGTCCGTCCCGCCGTTCGCGCCGCGCACGACCATCTGCGGACCGCGGATCAGCTCGCGCGTGCGGCCGCCGCCGATCGTGCGCGTGATCGTAAGCGTTCCGTCCGGCGCGAGATCGAGGGTCGCATTGCGAAGAGCCTTCGAGGTTGCGGTCAGCCGATTGTGTTCATCAAAGAGCGCGATATCCGATCCCGCGGCGCGCGCCATCGCATCAACGGCTGGCTCGACGCCGGCCCACGAACCATGCGCGCGGTAGTAATCGGCCACGGCGTTCTGCATCAACGGCCGCCGGCTGGCGTGCACTTCGACGTCGAACTTGCGAATCTCGTAGTGCGCCACGCGCGTGGAAATGATGGCCGTCGCACCGATCGTGACCGCGACCAACGCCGCGACCATGGCGATGAGGCGGCCGCGCAATGTGGTGACGATGCGCATCACGCCACCAGTTTGTAGCCGACGCCGAAGACGGTGGCGATCATTTCCGCGCCGACTTTGCGGCGCAGGTTCTTGATGTGCGCGTCGACGGTGCGGTCCAATCCTTCGAAGTCGTCGCCGAGGGCGAGCCTCGCCAGCTCCTCGCGCCGGAAGACGCGGCCGGGCGCGCGGGCCATGGCCAGCAACAGGCGGAGTTCAGTCGCTGTGAGCGTGACCGATGCGCCGTCGATGGTGACTTCGCATCGTTCCGGATCGATGCTCAGCGCGCCGGCGATCACGCGCGGTGTTTTCTCCGTGGTTCCGCTGCGGCGGAGAACCGCCTCGACGCGGGCCACCAATTCGCGCGGACTGAACGGCTTTGTCAGGTAATCGTCCGCGCCGAGGGAGAGGCCGGTCAGCTTGTCGTGTTCGGTCGTCTTCGCCGTCAGCATGATGATCGGGATCGACGAGGTCTCGCGCAGCAGCCGGCAGACTTCCAGCCCGCCGACGCGCGGCAGCATCAAATCCAGGACGACGAGATCGGGCGCGAACGTCTGCACCAACTCCAGCGCCTTCGCACCATCGAGCGCGGACGCGGTCGCGTATCCCGCGTGCGACAGATAGCGATCGAGCGTTTCGCACACTTTGGGATCGTCATCGACGATGAGGACACGCCGCATCCGCCCATCGTACGGGGAGTTGTGAAGTTTTCATGAAGGCCAGATTTACAATCGCGCAGGAGGCAAGTCGCAGTCAATGCTCACTGCCCTAGCACTTCTCCTCGCCGTCGAAACGCTGAGCGATTGCCAGGAGATGGCAAATCGATCGGCAAGCGTCCCCGCGTCGGGCATCCAGCGGGTGATCGTCATCGGCCGTGCCGGATTCCTGCACGTCGAAGGGCGTCCGGGCGCGACAGCGATCCACGCCGAGGGGCGCGCCTGCGCGGGACGCGAGCACCTCCTGGTTGCGATTGACTTCAAGACCACGCGCAACGGTTCCGAATTGACCATCGAGGCGATGGTACCGAACGAGTTGGAGACGTTGGTCGCCGCCGCACCGCGGCTGGACGTCACCATCACGGTGCCGCCGGACGTCGTTCTCTCCATCGCCGACACCACCGGGGCGATCGAAGTTCACAACCTGCGGCGCAACGTCGACATCGCCGCGCACGGAACCGGACCGATCGTGGTGACCGACGTTGGCGGCGATCTCACCGTGCACTCGAACCGGCGCAGCGGAGTGGACTATCGGCGCGTCGCCGGACGTGTTTCGATTCACTGACGCCCGCTGCCGGTGCCGCTAGAATCGGACGCAGCAGGAGGCACATCATGAAACATGAATCGAAAGCCGGAATCATTGGACGCCGTTGGTTCGAAGAAGTCTGGAGCAAACGCCGCGATGACCTCGTCGACGAGCTGATGACGCCCGACTCGATCGGCCATGTCGAAGGCGGCGAGTACCGCGGCCCGGAAGGCTTTCGCCAGATGCGCGAGATGTTCCTCTCCGCGCTGCCGGATGTGCACATCGACGTCGAGGACGTGATCTCCGACGGCGACCGCGCCGCTGTCCGATGGCGCGCCCGCGGCACCCACACCGGCGACGGCTTCGGCTTCGCGGCGACGCACGAGCGCATCGACGTCTGCGGCACGACCTGGCTTGTCGTGCACGGCGACAAGATCGTGGAAGGGTGGGATACCTGGAACCTGGAGGGGATGCTGTCGTCGTTGCGGGCGGCGGCGGAGAAGGCGCGGTAGTTTTGGTTTACTGGCAAAAATTTGACCCGGATCAGTTCGAATTCGAGTTCGACGAAGACGAATTGGCGGGTCACGACGTTTCGATGGACGAAGCGATGGAAGTCTTCTTGAGCCGTTTTGATGTTCAACGCAACAAGCGTCATCATGGCGGCTATCAACTGATCGGCCGGACGGACAACGGGCGGCGGCTGAAACTGATTGTCAAAGAGAAGAACCCAGGAGTGATTCGAGTTATCACGGGCTGGGACGTATGAGAGCGCAAAAAAAACTTTCTGAAGATGAGGTCGATCGTCAACTGATCGAGGACGCGGCTAACCCTGATGCGTGGGAGTCGCCGATTGCAGTCACTCCCGTCCGTTCGCGTCGTCGTTCGTCGTACCGCGAGGAGATCCCGATCGCGACAGCGGAGAACACCAGCGTGTCCGAGAAACAAAGGAATCGCTGAACTTAGGCAGTCGCCCCGCTCTACAATTCCGCGCATGCGGATTCGATTGCTGGGGCTCCTGCTTCTTGTCGCGCTGACTGCGTGTACCGAACGCCAGGAGGCGGATCAACTCGACTTGGCGCGAAAGCGGTTGCATAACGCGCCGTGCGGCGCGGCGACCGCGGTCGCCGGTGCGGCCGGCGTTAACTATGACGATCCGCATCAGGTTTACCTTGGCGATTGGGTGGTCATCTCGGTTTGTCATCTCGACGCGCTCGTGCGGGATGCCGAGGCGCAGCAGCAGTCCATTACGCTGTACATCGAGGGGCTTGATACCGGAGTTGAACCCTCGGGGATCGATATCGAGAGCGGCACGTTGACCTTCGTGCTCGATCGGAACGCGAAGAACAAACACATCTGGAGTCAGTTTCTGTACGACCCGCTTTTCGATCCGGACGCCAGGATGCGCCTCAGCGTCGGTATTGCCGGCGACCGGCCCCTGCCGCGCGCGGTGGGCGCGAACATGTCGATGCGTCTGAAAAAACTGTTCGTCGATCACTGGACGATGACGTGGCTGGCCTTGCTCATTGCCGTCGCGATCGCGCTGGTGGTTTACGCGCGGCGCAGCGACATGCTGCGCGATGGGCCATCCGTCGACGGCGTCTACCAGCCGTACAGTCTGGCTCGCGTGCAGATGGCGTGGTGGTTCTTCCTGCTCGTGGTCGGTTACGTCTTCATCTGGCTGGTGACGGGCGAAGCCGACTCGATCGCGCCATCGCTGCTCGGTCTGGTCGGAATCAGTGCTGCTACGGCCCTTGCCGCGGTTGCAGTGACGCCGCCATCGCGCAGTGGCCCACGCGCAAGCAGCGGATTCATGCGCGATCTCATCTCCGACGATCGCGGCGTGGTCGCACTCGATCGATTGCAAGTCGTGGTCTGGACCCTGGTCCTCGGCGGAATCTTCCTCTCCTCCGTTCTCGCGTATCTGACCATGCCCGAATTCAGCGCCACGATGCTGGCGCTGATGGGTATCAGCTCCGGGACCTACATCGGCTTCAAGCTGCCGACGAGGAAAGAAGAGGACGTTCCGCCGCCGCCGGCGCCGTGACCGCGCCGATGGCGCAAATGAGATCGCTGAACTCGTACGGTTTCATCAGCGCGAGGATCCGGTTCTTCTCGTTGGAGAGATTCAGCTCTACGTGACCCGTGGAGAAGACGATGGGCAGATCCGTCTGTTCGGCGCGCAGCAGAGAGATGAGATCGACGCCGTTGCCGTCCGGTAGGTTCACGTCGATGATCGCTACCTGAGGCTGCGTCAGCCGCGCCGCTTCGCGCGCGTCGCCGGCGGCTTTCACCCAGGTCGCCTGATAGCCCTCCGAATTCAGTAGCTCTTCCAATCCGCGACCGACCGACAGGTCGTCTTCGACGAGAAGGATGCGCGTGACTCCGGGCGTTCCCCACGACAGCGGTGCCGTGGACACGGGCGGCGCCTCGGCAGCCGGAACGAGCAGGTGAAACGCCGATCCGCCTTCGGGAAGGTTCTCGCAGGTGAGCATTCCGCCGTGGCCTTCGATGAGCCGTCTGGCGATGGCCAGGCCGAGGCCGGTGCCATTCCGCTTGGTGGTGAAGAGCGGTTCGAAGATATCGTCGATGATTGCCGGCGCGATGCCGGGCCCGTCGTCGGAGACGGAGATGTGGACGAACTTCGCTTCCGCGCCGCTGACGCCGGGCGAGGCGGCCGGCGCCACGCCAACGTGGATCGTACCGATGCTGCCGATTGCGTCGCGGGCGTTGAAGACCAGGTTGGTGATGACCTGCTCGAGATGTTCGCGGTCGCCGCGGATGAACCGCACTTCCGGATCGATCCAACTGCTGAGCGCGATCGATGAGGGGAGCGCTGCCACCAACTGCCCGAGCAGCGATGGCAGCCAGACCGAAGCATCGAGCGCGAAGAGCTGAGGCTCTTTCGGATTGACGTACCGCAGGATTTCCTGTGAGGCACGCTTGCCGCGGCTGATCGCGCGGGTGATATGGCCGAGAGCATCGCGGACACCGCGTGCAGGATCGTGGCGTCCGATGACTTCGACGAACGGCTGGATGCCCATGAGCACGTTGTTGAATTCATGTGCGAGAGAGGCCGCCACCTGCCCGAGGCTGGCCATCCGCTTCGCCTCTTCGAGCTTGCGCGCGATCGTGCGGTGCTCGGTGACGTCGCGGGCGAGGCCGATCGTTCCGGTCACGACGCCTTCGACATAGCGCGGCTGCCACGACACTTCCACCGTGACCACTGCTCCCGATTGCGCAAGGAGCTGGTACTCGTTGATGAGCCGTTTGTGACCGGACAGCGCCTGCTCGAAGTCATGGACGGCAGCGGACACTGACTGCGGCAGGAACAGTTCGCCGAAGGGCCGGCCGATCCACTCGTCGATTCGATAACCGGTGCTGTGCTCGAAGCTGCGATTGAGGGAAACGAACCGTCCATCGCGATCCACCGTGAAGAGGATTTCGGTGACGTCTTCGACAAGCTCGCGATAGCGCTGCTCCGATTCTTCCAGCGCCTGGCGAGCGCGGACTTTTTCGGTGATGTCGCGCGCGATGACCTGGATCGCGTCGCGGTTTCCATAACGCAGCGGAAGCGCGGCCACCTCGACGTCGAGAGGCGAGCCGTCCGCGCGGCGATACGTTTCGCGGATGTACGGCACGCTCTGTCCGGCCCTGAGCCTTTCCAGCCGCTCGTGAACGCTGGCATGCGACGCGGAATCGACGAACGAAAAAACATTGCGCCCGACGATCTCCTCTTCGCTCGTTGCTCCGAGGAGTTGGACGAAGGCCTGATTGACGTAGACGTAGGTCTCATCGACGTGAACGCCGATGCAGTCCGGCGAGAGCTCCACCATGCGCCGGAAGTTTTCACGGTCTGCCAGCGATGCCTCTTCGGCCTCGCGCTCGCGCGTGATGTCGACCATGACGCCGAACAACTCGACCGGCACTCCGTCGACGCTGTGGACGTTGACGTAATCGCGCAGCCAGACGGTACGGCCGTCAGCGGCGATGATGCGATAGACGAGCTCGTGGTTCCGTCCGGCCACGGTCTCGTTGTGGCAGAGCATGGGCACGTGCTTGTCGTCGGGATGAATGTGCTCGGCCCAGAAATGGGGCTCGTTGAGCCATCGTGAGACGGGATAGCCGAGCAGCGTCTCCGCGGCGGGATTGACGTAGTTGAAGCGGAAAGTCTGCGCGGAGGCCGACCAGGCGATGGCGGGCATTGCATCAAGCAGACGGGAGCGGCGTTCGTCCTGGCGATCGAAGATGGCATTCATTAGTGAAGGCGATTAACACTCGGTGGCTCGATGTATTCCTCAAAATAACCGTCGCGTTCGGCATTCAATCCTGAAATAAACACGTACGCCTAAGTTTTATTGTGAGAAAGGGTGGCACTCCTGCCACGCTCATGAGGAAGGAGATCGATATGCCGTACGTAGCGTTGGAATGGGATCACAAGATCGGACGCCCGGTCATTCAGTGGCTGGTCGTGAAGTGTTCGAGCGTGGGACATAAGTTCGGAGGGCCGCAGGCCATGCCTCCGCGCCGCGATGTTGCGTATTTCGTCAACGAAGAAACCGCCGAGGAGGATGCGAAAGCGTTCGCTGACTACAAAATGCGGATGGTCGACGGCGGAAACGCGTCGGACCGGGAGATGGGCAAGGCCGCGGCGTACAGCAAGAAGCACGCGGCCTTCGGCTGGGACCACAACATCTTCAATCCGCTCGTGAACTGGGCGGTGCTGGAGTGGAACGGGGAGAATCCGGAAGGCGAGAGTTATCGGAACGACGTCGCCTACTTCCTCGATCCGGAAACCGGCGAGGCGGATGCCCGCGCCTTCCGCGTGATCCGCGACGAGCTCCTCGCGAAAGCCGCGAAAGCGGCGGCGTAGTTTTCGATCAAGTCGCGGTCTCGCGGTGAGTTCGCCCGCGAGACCGCGCGTCCCCTCCCGCTTCCTCCCTCCCAAAACCGCCCTCATCTGTGGTCTGGATTCTGCATTTCGCCT
This sequence comes from Acidobacteriota bacterium, assembly GCA_019247495.1. Classification (GTDB taxonomy): domain Bacteria; phylum Acidobacteriota; class Thermoanaerobaculia; order Gp7-AA8; family Gp7-AA8; genus JADGNZ01. The sequence goes on along the minus strand of JAFAOU010000130.1, from coordinate 10,469 downwards.
GCAGACAAGCAGCAGAGCTTCCAGCCTGACCACGATTCAGCACAACTGAGGTTTCCTGTTTTTGGGAGGACGAGCGCGTCATGACGACCGGGATCGGCATCGATAAAGCGAGCGAGATTTCGCCGAAGGATTTTGAGCGGCTGCTGTTGCGGACGCTCACGGCGATGAAGAAGGGCGATTTCAAAGTCCGGATGCCGGTGGAGTTCACCGGAACGGCCGGCAAGATTTCCGACGTGCTGAACGACATCCTCGACCTGAGCCAGAAGACGGCCGATGAAGTCGAGAAGATCGCCACCGTGGTCGGTAAGGAAGGGAAGCTCAATCAACGTGCGCAGATCCCGGCCGCGGGCGGACAGTGGATCGTCATCGCGGAGTCGGTGAATTCGCTGGTCAGCGATCTCGTACAGCCCACGAACGAAATCTCCCGCGTCATCGGCGCGGTGGCGCGCGGCGATCTCTCCCGCACGATGGCCACCGAGTTCGACGGACGCCCGCTGAAGGGTGAGTTCCTGCGGACGGCCAAGACGGTCAACACGATGGTCGATCAGCTGGCCTCGTTCGCCTCGGAAGTCACGCGCGTTGCCCGCGAAGTGGGAACGGAAGGGAAGCTGGGCGGTCAGGCCGAGGTCAAGGGCGTGGCCGGAACGTGGAAGGACCTCACTGACTCGGTCAACTCGATGGCCTCGAATCTCACGGGTCAGGTTCGGAACATCGCGGAGGTCACCACTGCTGTTGCCCGCGGCGATCTCTCCCGGAAAATCTCCGCCGAGGCACGTGGCGAAATCCTCGAACTGAAGAACACGATCAACACGATGGTCGATCAGCTCCGGTCGTTCGCATCGGAAGTCACGCGCGTGGCGCGCGAAGTCGGCAGCGAAGGAAAACTGGGCGGTCAGGCAGACGTGCAGGGCGTTTCGGGAACGTGGCGCGATTTGACCGATTCTGTCAACTACATGGCCGCCAACCTTACCAATCAGGTGCGCAACATTGCCGCGGTTACGACCGCCGTCGCGAACGGCGACCTCTCGAAGCAGATTACGGTCGATGCGCGCGGCGAAATCCTCGAGCTCAAAGAGACCATCAACACGATGGTCGATCAGCTTCGGTCGTTCGCATCGGAAGTCACGCGCGTTGCTCGCGAGGTGGGAACGGAAGGGAAGCTGGGCGGTCAGGCCGAGGTCAAAGGCGTTGCCGGAACGTGGAAGGATCTCACCGACTCGGTGAACTCGATGGCCTCGAACCTCACCGGCCAGGTGCGGAACATCGCCGAGGTCACCACCGCCGTCGCGAATGGTGATCTCTCCAAGAAGATCACCGCCGAGGCGCTCGGCGAAGTGCTGGAGCTGAAGGAAACGATCAACACGATGGTCGATCAACTCCGTGGGTTTGCGTCGGAAGTGACGCGCGTGGCCCGCGAAGTCGGCACGGAAGGGCGGCTCGGAGGTCAGGCCGAAGTGCCGGGCGTGGCCGGCACCTGGAAGGATCTGACGGACTCGGTCAACGCCATGGCCTCGAATCTGACGGGCCAGGTGCGAAACATCGCCGATGTCACCACGGCCGTGGCCATGGGCGATCTGTCGAAGAAGATCACGGCCGAGGCGTTGGGCGAAGTGCTGGAGCTGAAGAACACGATCAACACCATGGTCGATCAGCTTCGCGCCTTCGCTTCAGAAGTTACTCGCGTGGCGCGCGAGGTCGGAACGGAAGGGCGGCTGGGAGGTCAGGCCGAGGTGCCGGGCGTCGCGGGCACCTGGAAGGATCTGACGGATTCGGTCAACTCGATGGCCGGCAATCTGACCGGTCAGGTGCGCAACATCGCCGAGGTCACGACTGCCGTCGCCCTCGGCGATCTGTCGAAAAAGATCACCACCGAGGCGCAGGGCGAGATTCTCGAGTTGAAGAACACGATCAACACGATGGTCGATCAGCTCAACTCGTTCGCCGCTGAGGTCACGCGTATGGCGCGCGAGGTCGGCACGGACGGAAAACTGGGCGGTCAGGCTGAGGTGCCCGGCGTGGCCGGCACGTGGAAGGATTTGACCGACTCGGTGAACGCGATGGCCGGAAATCTGACGGGCCAGGTGCGCAACATCGCCGAGGTGACCACGGCCGTCGCCCTCGGCGATTTGTCGAAGAAGATCACCGTTGACGTTCGCGGCGAGCTGCTCGAGCTGAAGAACACGATCAACACGATGGTCGATCAGCTCAGCGCGTTCGCATCGGAAGTTACGCGCGTGGCGCGTGAAGTCGGAACGGAAGGGAAGCTCGGCGTTCAGGCGGAAGTGAAGGGCGTGGCGGGAACGTGGAAAGACCTCACCGACTCGGTGAACGCAATGGCCGGCAATCTGACGGGTCAGGTGCGCAACATCGCCGAGGTCACTACCGCAGTCGCACTCGGCGATCTGTCGAAGAAGATTACCGCCGAGGCCAAGGGCGAGATTCTCGAACTGAAGAACACGATCAACACGATGGTCGACCAGCTCGGCGCGTTCGCATCGGAAGTTACGCGTGTGGCGCGCGAGGTCGGCACCGAGGGGCAGCTCGGCGGTCAGGCTCAGGTGAAGGGCGTGGCCGGAACGTGGAAGGACTTGACCGACTCGGTCAACTCCATGGCCTCGAACCTCACCGGCCAGGTGCGAAACATCGCCGAGGTCACCACCGCGGTGGCCATGGGCGACCTCTCGAAGAAGATCAGCGCCGAGGCGCAGGGCGAAATCCTCGAGCTGAAGAACACGATCAACACGATGGTCGATCAGCTCCGCGCGTTTGCCTCCGAGGTTACACGCGTGGCGCGCGAAGTCGGAACGGAAGGGAAGCTCGGCGGCCAGGCCATGGTGCAGGGCGTGGCCGGCACGTGGAAGGACTTGACCGACTCGGTGAACTCGATGGCCGGCAATCTGACCGGCCAGGTCCGCAACATCGCGGAGGTGACGACCGCCGTCGCCCTCGGCGATCTGTCGAAGAAGATCACCGCGGAGGCGCAGGGCGAGATCCTCGAGCTGAAGAACACCATCAACTCGATGGTCGATCAGCTCAACTCCTTCGCCGCCGAGGTTACGCGCGTGGCGCGCGAAGTCGGAACGGAAGGAAAACTCGGCGGTCAGGCGCAGGTACGCGGTGTGGCCGGCACGTGGAAAGACCTCACCGACAACGTCAACTCGATGGCGTCGAACCTCACCAACCAGGTCCGCAACATCGCCCAGGTCACCACGGCCGTCGCGAACGGTGACCTTTCGAAAAAGATTACGGTCGAAGCGCTGGGTGAGGTGCTGGAGCTGAAGAACACCATCAACTCGATGGTCGATCAGCTGAACTCCTTCGCCGCCGAGGTCACCCGCGTGGCCACGGAAGTCGGCACGGAAGGGAAGCTCGGCGGCCAGGCCCAGGTGAAGGGCGTGGCCGGCACGTGGAAGGATCTGACGGACTCGGTCAACTCGATGGCCGGCAATCTGACCGGCCAGGTCCGCAACATCGCCGAGGTGACGACGGCGGTCGCGAACGGCGATCTGTCGAAGAAGATCACCGCCGATGCACGCGGCGAAATCCTGCAGCTCAAGAACACCATCAACACGATGGTCGATCAGCTCAATACCTTCGCCGGCGAGGTCACGCGCGTGGCGCGCGAAGTCGGCACCGAGGGACGGCTGGGCGGGCAGGCACAGGTCAAGGGCGTGTCGGGCACGTGGAAGGATCTGACCGACTCGGTCAACTACATGGCGTCGAACCTGACCAATCAGGTGCGCAACATCGCCCAGGTGACGACGGCGGTGGCGAATGGCGACCTGTCGAAGAAGATCACGGTCGACGTCAAGGGCGAGATGCTGGAGCTGAAGGACACCGTCAACACGATGGTCGATCAGCTCAACTCCTTCGCCGCCGAGGTTACGCGTGTGGCACGTGAGGTCGGAACGGAAGGGAAGCTCGGCGGCCAGGCGCAGGTGAAAGGCGTTGCCGGTACGTGGAAGGACCTCACCGACAACGTCAACATGATGGCCTCGAACCTGACCAACCAGGTCCGCGGCATCGCCAAGGTCGTGACCGCGGTCGCGCGCGGCGTCCTGAAACAGAAGCTGAATGTCGAGTCGCGCGGTGAGATCGCCGAACTGGCCGACACGATCAACGACATGATCGATACACTGGCCACCTTCGCCGATCAGGTCACGACCGTGGCTCGCGAAGTCGGTGTGGAAGGAAAACTGGGCGGCCAGGCGAACGTGCCCGGTGCATCGGGAACGTGGCGCGATCTGACGGACAACGTCAACCAGCTCGCTGCGAATCTGACGACTCAGGTGCGCGCCATCGCCGACGTCGCCACCGCCGTCGCCAAGGGTGATCTCAGCCGCAACATTACGGTGCAGGCCGAGGGAGAACTGGCCGCGCTCAAGGGCAACATCAACGAAATGATCCGCAACCTCCGCGAGACGACGTCGCGGAACACGGAGCAGGATTGGCTGAAGACGAATCTGGCCAAGTTCACCCGGATGATGCAGGGGCAGAAGAATCTGTCGACCGTCTCGCAGCTCATCCTTTCCGAGCTGGCGCCGGTGGTCGGCGCGAAGCATGGCGTCTTCTACGTCATGGATTCGAATGGCGGGGGCGAGCCGTACCTGAAGCTCACCGCGACCTATGCCTACAAGGAGCGGAAGAATCTGGCCAAGCAGTTCCGCGTGGGCGAGGGTGTGGTGGGACAGGCGGCATTCGAGAAGCAGCGCATCCTGCTGCAGCACGCTCCCGATGACTACATCACGATCAACTCGGGCCTCGGCGAAGCGAAGCCGCTGCAGATCGTGGTGCTGCCGATCGTCTTCGAAGGTCAGGTGTTGGCGGTCATCGAGCTGGCCTCGTTCATGGCCTTCACCGATACCTATCTGTCGCTGTTGGATCAGCTCACCGAATCGATCGGCGTGGTCATCAACACGATCCAGGCGAACATGCGGACGGAAGAGTTGCTGACGCAGTCGCAGTCGCTCGCCGAGGAGCTGCAGGCGCAACAGGAAGAGCTGACCGAGACCAACAAGCGGCTCGAGCAGCAGGCCAAGTCGCTGCAGGCGTCGGAGGAGTTGCTGAAGACGCAGCAGGAAGAGTTGCAGCAGACGAACGAAGAACTCGAAGAGAAAGCCCGCTTGCTGCAGACCCAGAACGAAGAGGTCGAACACAAGAACCGCGAGGTCGAGAACGCCAAGCGCCAACTCGAGGAGAAGGCGCGGCAACTGGCGCTGACCTCGAAGTACAAGAGCGAGTTCCTGGCGAACATGTCGCACGAGCTGCGCACGCCGTTGAATTCGCTGCTGATCCTGGCCAAGCTTCTCGCGGAAAATCCGGACAACAACCTGAGCGGCAAGCAGGTCGACTTCGCGCGGACGATCCATTCGTCGGGACAGGATCTGCTCACGCTCATCAACGACATCCTCGATCTGTCGAAGATCGAGTCGGGCATGATGACCATCTCCCTCGGCGATCTGCCGTTCACAGAGCTGGCCGAGTCGATGGACAAGACCTTCCGGCAGGTGGCGAACGACAAGCGCCTGGACTTCGACATCGATCTCGATGCGAGCCTGCCGCGCACGATTCACACGGACGCAACCCGCTTGCAGCAAGTGCTGAAGAACCTCCTCGGCAATGCGTTCAAGTTCACGGAGAAGGGCGGCGTGACGCTGCGCGCGGCCACGGTTGGCGAGGGGTGGACGCCTGGCCACGAGACGCTGGAGCGCGCGTCATCGGTGGTCGCGTTCACTGTTTCGGATACAGGCATCGGCATCCCCGACGAGAAGCAGCGCATCATTTTCGAGGCGTTCCAACAGGCCGATGCGAGTACGACGCGCAAGTTCGGCGGCACCGGCCTCGGCCTCTCGATCAGCCGCGAGATTGCCCGCCTCCTCGGCGGCGAAATTCGCGTGGCGAGCGAGGAAGGCGCCGGTTCGTCGTTCACGCTCTTCCTGCCGCAGAGCTACGTTGCGCCGACGCGCCGCCGCGATGAAGACCGCAACGGTTCGACGCTGGAGACGCAGTTGGAGCCGGCGGTCGCGCTGCGCCGCGCACACGATTCGGATACGCAGATGCGCACGCAATCCGAGGTGACGCAGCTCGAAGCGCGCCGCACGCGCCGCGAAGACGAGACTCGCATCGAGGAGACGCAACTCGTGATCGAGGAGCAGGTGCCCGACGATCGCAATTCGATCGCCGAAGGCGACCGGCTCGTGCTCATCGTCGAGGACGACGTGACCTTCGCCAGCATCCTGCTCGACATGGCCCACGACAAGGGATTCAAAGGCGTCGTGGCCACGCGCGGCGAGAGCGGCCTGCAACTCGCGAAACGCTATCGCCCCGACGCGATCACTCTCGACATCGCGCTGCCCGACATGGAAGGGTGGACGGTCCTCGATCGCTTGAAGCACGACAAGGCCACGCGCCACATCCCGGTGCACATCATCTCCGGCGACGACGAAACCGCGCGCGGGCTGAAACTCGGCGCCTTTGCGCAGGTGCAGAAGCCGGTCACGAAGGATGCGCTCGATGAAGCCTTCGCGAAGATCAAGGGATTCGTCGATCGTCCGAACAAGTCGCTGCTGATCATCGAGGACAACGAGCAGCAGCGCTCGGCGATCTCGGAACTGATCGGAGGCGATGGCGACGTCGACATCACCTCGGCCGCCAGCGGCGAGGAGGCGTTGCAAATCCTTCGCGATCGCCGCTTCGATTGCATGGTCCTCGACCTCGGCCTTCCCGACATGAACGGCTTCGAGTTCATCAGCCGCATGCGCAATGAGCTCGGCGTCGATGACATCCCGATCGTGGTCTACACCGGCCGCGAGCTGACCAAGAAGGAGGAGACAGAGCTGAAGCGGATGGCTGAGGCCATCATCGTGAAGGACGCGCGTTCGCCGGAGCGGCTGCTCGACGAGACCGCACTCTTCCTCCACCGCGTCGAAGCAAACCTGCCCGAACAGAAGCGGCAAATCCTCGAACAGTTGCACGAATCCGATCCGGTCCTGGCCGGCAAGAAGGCGCTGATCGTCGACGATGACATGCGCAACATCTACGCTCTGACATCACTCCTCGAACGCCACAAGATGAACGTCCTCTACGCCGAAAGCGGCGCCGACGGCATCGAACAACTCCGCAACAACCCCGACATCGACGTGGTCCTGATGGACGTGATGATGCCGGAGATGGACGGCTACGAAGCCATGCGCCGCGTCCGCGCCATGGACGAATACAAGAATCTCCCAATGATTGCCCTAACCGCGAAAGCCATGAAAGGCGACCGCGAAAAGTGCATGGAGGCCGGAGCCAGCGACTACATCACGAAGCCAATCGATGCACAGCAGTTGATTTCGTTATTGAGGGTTTGGTTGTATCTGTAGGCAGCGGAGCGCCGACGGTTCGCCGTCGGCGCGGCGTCGCTAATACCAGTTCTCGACGCGCAGTTCGCGGACGCGCGTGAAGTGCTGCACATTGTTTGTGATTAGCGTGGCCTGAGCCGCGATCGCGGTCGCGGCGATCATCACGTCCATCTCCCCGATCGGCGCTCCTTCTTTGGCAAGCGCACTGGCGACCGCTCCGAAGTGTCTGGCGCAGATCTCGTCGAAAGGAATCACCTCGACGGTGCTGACGAACGTATCGATCTTCCCGTGGAGCTTGCTCGATTTGCGCTTATCGGCGCCGAACCGGAGCTCGGCGATGGTAATGGCGCTGACGCACAGCGCCGAGGGATGGTGCGCCACGATGTTCGCGGCAACCTGTCCTTCGCCTCGCCATGAAAAGCTGACCGTATCGGTGTCCAGCATGAACCGGACGCTGCTCAATCGAACGGATCCTTCATTTCGCTGAGGTCGCGCTGCGGCGGCCGTTCGATTTCGTCGGGCCAGGAGCCTAGAAGTTCGAGGAACTCAGGCGGCCATTCGTCGGCGGATTCGAGAACCACCTTCTTGCCGACGCGGCGCGCGATGACTTCGCGCTGTCCTTCGGGAAAGCGGCAACTCTTCGGAAGCCGCACAGCTTGACTGCCTCCGTTGTTGAAAATCTTTGCTCGATCCGGCATTGGCGTCCTCCGTATAGACAAGGAGTCTATACGAAACGTGCACTCCCTGCTTCTTCTTCCTCTTGTTGAACTCCGCGTAGCACTTGAGCGCCCAGGCCATTGCTTCCTTGCTGCCTTCCCCCGCGGATGCGCATGGCCTTTTTCGCTATTGGCCACCCGCAAGTGGCGCACCCGGTGTAACCCAGAGATGAACTGCGCGACGCTGCCCGGAATCGTCGACCAGCCACTCTGTCCTGGCCGAGGTAAAGGCCTTGAATGGAAAGGAGTGGGACACAACGCGTGTGCCGGAAGAGCACTGGCGAAGAACTGCATCAGCGAGCTGCTGGGTTGACCAATGAACCAGGTAGAGGAACACGACGGTCGCCGGCCGCAAGTCGAGGCACGCTGCATCGCCCTCTTCGAAATGCGCTAGGTCAGAAACGCCTGCAAGCGAGGCGTTGATACGGGACTGATCGACCCAGTAAGGCTCGATGTCTACGCCGAGCGATCTCGCGCCCCGCGTAGCGCCGCGGCGATCGCAAGCCGGCCATCGCCGCACCCGAGATCGTAAACAAGATCGTTCGCGTTCGTGCCGGCGATACGAATCATGCATTCGACGACTTCCGGCGGCGTCGGGACATACGGTGCGAGGATTGACGGGCGTACGGTCACGGCGAGAGGGCGCTCGTCCCACGATATCAAGTTCGGTAGGTGCCGCTGCGGGTCAATGCGGGGTCAGGCCTTCGTTCTTCGGACGTTGACGAAACCCTGCGAGCCGATGGCTCGACCGCTCGGACCTTCAAAGCCCGACACGGAAACGCCTGCACCCCGAAAATCGAAGCGCTGACCCTTCGGAGTTGCTCCGAACGCTTTACTGAGGGTTTGGCTGTATTTGTAAGGGAATGCTTCTTACAGACAGCATTTCCTCGGCGTCGGACCGGTTGATGAACGACATCCTTTAGACGCCGTACGAGAATGCCTTGAGAGCGGCAAGCCACGCCATCAGCACCAGTACGAAACGTATCCAGTTCAGCCGAACCCACAAACGAACCGTCCGGGTGAGGACATCGGGAGAAATACTGGACGCCTTCGGGAGCCGCAGTAGGACAGGGACAAAATAGGCAAACGTGATTGCGATCACGAACACTGACGTGATCGATGAAATGAGCCACCACGGTCGCTGCGGTCCCACGGCAAACCAAGCCGCAAATAGATTGAGGAGCGAAATTAAACCGGTGATTGGCGTGAGGAAGATCCACAGCCGCCGGCCGGAATCGGCCTTGATTGCTGTCTCGTTGTACGCGTGCACGGACCCGGGCGGCGAAGACGCCCAGAGCGGGACAAGCACCCGGCTCTCGAAGAGGCCGGCACCGGCCTGAATGCCGAGGGCAACGACGAGTAGCCACAATGCCAGGTGCCAGAGTGTCATCGGCTCTCCTGTGACGGATGATGGTGATGGGTGGAGGAATTCTAACATTCCGCTCATGAGGCCGGGTTAGGCCGAGAGGGCGGTGGGGTCGACTGGCATCGGCTGGAAGTTTGGCAGCCGTCCTTAACGGACGCGGTTGCTCCGACTCTAAGCTGTCGGAACCCGAAGAACGGCACTCTGGGCTGAGCCTTGGGCAACCTTCGCTACCGGCCGTGCCGGCTACCCACGGTTGAGCATGCCGTTTGCTCTACCGAGGCGGTGGTCACGCGCGCAGTCGCAGAAGCGGAAGAGCAGGAGAAGAGCGATCTCGAGGGGATCGAGGTGCATCTGCTCACTGAAGGGATTTACCAGCACTACGGATTCGACTTTCGCGACTACTCGCTGCCGTCGCTGCGGCGCAGGTTGTGGAAGCGCGTTTACTCCGAGGGGCTGAGCACCATCTCCGGGCTGCAGGACAAAGTGCTGCACGACTCCTCGTGCATGGAGCGGCTTCTGCTCGACCTCTCCATCAACACGACCGCGATGTTTCGCGACCCGACCTTCTACCTCTCGTTTCGTCAGAAGGTCATCCCGCTGCTGCGCACGTATCCGTTCGTTCGGATCTGGCACGCCGGCTGTTCGACGGGCGAAGAGGTCTACTCCATGGCCATCCTGCTGCAGGAGGAAGGGCTCTACGACCGCTGCCGGATCTACGCGACCGACATCAACGAGGCCGTACTCCAGCGCGCGAAGGACGGCATCTTTCCACTGAACACGATGCAGGAAAACACGGCCAACTACATCGCCGCGGGAGGCCAGGGAACGTTTTCCGGCTACTACACGGCGCGCTACGACTACGCGATGTTCCGGCCGTCGCTGCGGGAGAACGTCGTCTTCGCGCAGCACAACCTGGTCACCGACGCGTCGTTCAATCACTTCAACGTCATCTTCTGCCGCAACGTCCTGATCTACTTCAACAACCGGCTGCAGGACCGCGTGCAAGAGCTTTTCCTCAACAGTATGGAGATGTTCGGAATCCTC